>JBJECJ010000042.1:51967-55580 GCA_051870955.1 Paludibacteraceae bacterium
CATCTATGAATATCAAACGTTTAGTACCGGACACCATTACGAGTTGCAACCTCCTCTGCGGGGCAGTGGCGGTATTGATGGCCACCGAAGGGGCATTCTTGTACGCTTTTCTATTCATCCTCTTGGGGGCGTTCTTCGACTTTTTCGATGGCATGTCGGCGCGCCTGCTGAAAGTGCCGAGCCCGCTGGGCATACAGATGGACTCGCTGGCGGACGACATCACCTTTGGCTTGGCACCGGCGATGATGCTCTGCTGCTACCTGCGCCCGCTGATAGGGTGGTGGTGTCTGATAGCCCTGCTCATGGCTGCGGCTTCGGCTCGCAGACTGGCGAAGTTCAACATCGATGAGCGGCAGACCAGCAGTTTCATCGGCTTGGCAACGCCGGCGAATGCTATCTTTTGGGGCTCGCTCTGCTGCATGCCATACGCAATGATGGCGGCAGGATGGATGCCGTGGGTGCTGTTGGCGTTGAGCCTTGTGAGTTGCTATCTGCTCAACGCGGAGATACCTTTCTTTTCGTTTAAGTTCCACGGCTTCGGCTGGAAAGAGCACCTGCCGCAGTACCTGTTCCTGATAGGGGCGGTGGTGATAATCACCTTCTGCGTGGTGAAAGCCTGCGTGCACCATCACCCGATGTTGGCGGTGTTCGCCGGCGCAGCATGCGTGGTTTGGTACGTATTGATGAACTTACTTTGGAATATCGTGAAGAAATGAGAAAGACACATTGTTGGAGAGAAATCTGCTTGCTGGTCTGTGGACTGCTGCTCGCAGGAAGCACCTTTGCCGAGATTCCGGCAGGATACTATGCAGAGGCGCAAGGGTTGCGCGACTCGCTGCTGCGCCAAGCCTTGTACGACACTATCCGCGGCGGCGTGCGCATACACTATGGCACGCAGGGATACACATATCCCGACAAAGTCTATTACCCTGGCACGTGGAACTGCTTTCCGCAGACTGATGTGCGCGCCGATGGTACGGTATGGGACATGTATTCCAACACGAAGCGCTATTTCCCGCACGATGGCGGCTCTGCTTGCGGGCTGGAGATAGAGCACTGCCTGCCTAAATCGTGGTGGGGATGGACGAGCAAAGATACGGGTTCCTCCAAACGCGCCTATCAGGACTTGTTCATACTCAATCCCGCAGATGGTAGTGCCAATGGGAACAAGAGCAATTGTCCTCCCGGGCATGTGGTGAAAGGCGACAAGTTCGACAACGGCTCTTTCCGTATGGATAGCAAGGACAAATCGCAATACGGCTGGATATGCTTTGAACCGGCAGAAGAGTACCGCGGCGACTTCGCTCGCACCTACTTCTACGTGGCGACTGCCTATGCCGACCTGCCTTTCGGCGCAGGCAATGCGGAACTGCAACGCTACTTGACCGACAGCACCTACTTGGTGTTCAAACCTTGGTTGGTGGAAGTGCTGCTCGATTGGCACCGTGCTGACCCCGTGAGCGAGAAAGAACGCAGGCGGGCGGAGACAGTCTTCTCCATTCAAGGCAACCGCAACCCCTACATCGACTATCCCGAATTGGTGGAGTATATCTGGGGCAACAAGAAAGGGCAGGCTGTGGATTTCGGCGCGCTACTCTGCACTGCAACAGACGATTACCAGCCTGAGGAAGACTGCGCAGACTTGGTGCTTCATGCGGCAGATGATTTGACGCAAGCGGGATTCACTGCCTCGTGGTCAGACTGCCCGGGTACATACACTTTGGATGTGTTTCAACGTCAGGAGTCCGGCAGTTGGGACACCATCGTGAACATGCCCGCCATGGGTTCAAGCCACATAAAAGCCTCTGATAAGGTAAAGACCAACGGCAACACCTCGGCAACGGCAGCCGGAACGAATGCCGTAACCATGGGCGTCAGCGAACGCGATGGTGCTATCATCGTCTATGATTTGGGCTTGACATCGCCTGCTCTCTTACAATTCCGAAGCGGTATCTTTAAGTCTGCCACGGCAGGTGAACTTCAAGTTTTCTTCAACGACCATGCCACCGCAGACACCACCATTATTTTACCAACCTCCCGCGATGAAGTCTGGTATTCTGTTCCATTGGCAGCGGGAGTAGACAGCGTAACCATCCTTTCCGTCGGCGGCAAGACCACGAAGCGGGCGTGCATGCAGGCGCTCTATGTGTTGCAGGGAGATTATGCGGTTACGCACACTTCCCTCGATGGCTACCCCTGCACGCTCAACGATGTAGCATCCCACTATGTCTATCTGCCGAAGCAAAGAACGGATTCTGCTTATTTTTATAGCATTACCAATGCCAAAGGATACTACAGAGAGCAAAAGGTGGTTGTCTCGGCTACTACACCTACCTTGTTGCAAGAGACAACAGATGAGTGTAAGTCTGCTCGTAAATATATTAAGGGACAGCAAATTATCATTGAGCGAGAAGGTAGGAAATACTCTGTTTTAGGCACAAAAGTAGCGCGATAGTGAAGAAGTTATTGAAACAAAATAGCACGTTCTTAGGTCTCTGCCTATTGCTGATAGTCGTTTTGTCTATCGCTGTCGGCAGTGTCCCCAAAGGGGAACTTCACTTGACGCTATGCCTTTTTGAAAGTCATACGCCGTTGTTGGACGCTTTCTTTCGTTGCTACACGCAGGTGGGTGAGTGGGTGCCCTACGTGGTGTGTTTTCTATTGCTTTTCTACCGCTTGGGGTGGACGGCTTTCACCACCTCCTGCGTCTTGCTCTCCGGGGCAGTTACGCAGGTGCTGAAACGCCTCGTGGACGCTCCGCGCCCGCTCACATGGTTTGCTGCTCACTATCCCGATGTGCAGTTGCCGCTGGCGGACGGTGTGGAGATGAGCCGCTATTTCTCTTTCCCCTCGGGGCATACCACCACCTTCTTTGCTTTTTTCTTTGCCCTCTCTATCATCGTCAGTCAATGCGACTCTCGGATGCCACGACGCTCTGTCGTTCAGACCTTATTCTTCCTTTTTGCGGCATTGGGCGGATACTCCCGCCTCTACCTTTCCCAACATTTTGCAGCAGATGTATTGGGGGGAATGGTCATCGGACTGCTCATAACAGGGCTTCTTTACCTGCTTTTTGCACGTTGGGAGAACAAGAAATGGTGGAAAATGCACTTTTTTGCAAAAAAACGCTGAAAAAATTTGCGTATGTCAAAAAAAAACAGTACCTTTGCACTCGCTTTTGAGAAATCGGGCGTTTAGCTCAGCTGGTTTAGAGCACTCCGACAGGTCGGAGGGGTCTGCGGAGGAGAATAGACGCCACAAGTAGGGAAAATCGGGCGTTTAGCTCAGCTGGTTTAGAGCATCTGCCTTACAAGCAGAGGGTCTGCGGTTCGAATCCGTAAACGCCCACACCGATTCAATTTCGTTTTCCTGCAAGGAAAATCGGGCGTTTAGCTCAGCTGGTTTAGAGCACTCCGACAGGTCGGAGGGGGCTGCGGAAGAGAAGAAACGCCATGAGTTAATGGAAAATCGGGCGTTTAGCTCAGCTGGTTTAGAGCATCTGCCCTACAAGCAGAGGGTCTGCGGTTCGAATCCGTAAACGCCCACAAGAGAGCCTGTGAAGGGCTCTTTTTTGTTGGTATGGCACATGTATATATTTTATATTCGCACACTA
>JBJECJ010000043.1:0-4944 GCA_051870955.1 Paludibacteraceae bacterium
TTATAATCAGGTTTTTATTAACATATCGCGATAATTTATCGCAACACTAGTAATGTTATATTAATATTAGTCTCTCTGCTTTTATTTCTCCCAGCCGTTGAAGACCTCGGGACCGTAGGTGTTGTCCTCGTTGGGGTCGTGGAGGGGTGCCCACAGTTGGGCGAAGAAGGGGTTCTCGCGGGCTATCTTGTCCCACTGCCACGGACGCGCGTTCGGCTCATCGGCGTAGGGATAAGGCATGCACTCGGGGCACCAGTGCCCGCCCAAGAGGATGAGTCGGGGCGATGCCGTGAAGCGGTGTCCTTCGGCGCATTCCCATTCTAATGGCGCGTCCCAGTCGCCCTGCACCATGCTCTCCGACAGGCACTTACCCCCGCGGAACGCGGCGGCACGCTGCATGTCTTCGATGGTAAAGAGGGCTTGGGGTTTCTCCTCGTCATAGCCGTGGTCAAGCCGCACGACGGTGTCCGAGGGGCGCGAAGTGTCGAAATGCTTCCAGTCGGGGATGGCACGGTACGCCTCGAGCGAGCCGTAGTAGGCGTGGATGCGGGGCGTTACGTTATGCTTTATCCACCACTGCGTGCCGTGCTCCTCCGAGCATGCCAAGCGGTACATCGCTATTTTGACGCAGTGGGGGAAGAGTTTGGCTATCTTGGTCTTGGAGGCGAACTTAACGAGCGAGGGGATGGAGTCGCTCTGCGCTAATTGGCGGAAATAGTCGCGAATAGGGATGTTCGCACGGAAATGCAGGTAGTTCTCAAGGCGGTCGCCGTCGATATACCACATGCCGTGGAAGTTGCGGGTGGTGAACCACTTAGGCGCAAATATCTGCTCAGGTCGCGGGCAACCTATCGCCTCCATGAGCAGGCTCTCGAACTCGTAGTTGCTGATGCGGTATTCCTTGCCCGAACCGATGTTGTAATAGTTCTTCCAAAACTCTTCCGGCACCTCGGGGCGGCACACGCGCTCTAATAGTCGCCCGCTGTCTTCCACCGTCGCCCACTCTAATACGCCGCGGATAGGCACGTGGAACATGATAGGGTCGTAGTTGTTGAGGATAGCGGGGTAGAGGATGCCCGATTGGCGCAGGCTGACCCAACGCTTGATAGGCGAACCCGTGATGATACGCTCGCCCATGGCTTTGGTCAGTCCGTAGTGGTCGTATGCCGAGATGCTGATAGGGTCACCGGCGCGTCCCCAGTGGAGCGGCTCGCGGCGGTCGCCCATCTGCGCAACGCTACCGATATACACCACTTTCGGCTGCTTCTCCTCGGGCTGCGCCAAGACGGCATCGCGCACGTACTCCGCGGCGGCGATGTTCGTCTTGCGCGTGGCGCGCGGACGGTAGTCGGCTTGCGGCGACACCATGCCGCCTACGTGCAGGACGATGTCCGCACCCGTTACACCCCGCAGCACATCCTCATAGCGCGTCAGGTCGCCCCAGATAATCTCCACTCGGTCGGTGTAGGGGGCGAGTTTCTCTTTGTTTTTCGCACTCGGACGTGCCAAAATACGCAGGTGATATTGTTCGGGATAGCGCAGTATTTCTTGCATACCTGCCCACCCCATGGTGCCCGTGGCACCGGTAAGGAATACGGTAGTTTTCATAAGGGAACAAGGATTAAGGAACAAGGAGCAAAGACTAAATAGTTTTGTATGGTGAGTAACCCGTCTTGGTTCTTGGCTCTTGGTTCTTGGCTCATAAATCAAAATTTATAACTCCCTCCGAGGAGGAAGTTAATACCCTCCGACTGGTAGCCGTAGTAGATATCGTTGTGGCGGTGGATGTAGTTGTTCAGTTGGAGGAACGCTGCCCAGTTGTCTTGCTCGTATTGGCAACCGAGGTTGAGTTGCACGGTCGGCTTGAGTGTCTTCGTGCCGAGGGTGGTCAGCGCCAGTCGCTTGCCGGCAAAGAGGTTGTCGGAATAGAGCGACCAGTGCTCGTCGATACGCCCGTCAATACGCAGGTGCAAATCCCAGTTGGCGCGTCCGTAGATGGCGTCCTCGGGCATCTTCCCCTCCGTCTCTGCGAAGAACTGCCGGTAGTCCTCAGGTATCTTTTCGTGCCCGAAGCAGTCCCAGATATAGTAGTTCCCGCCGAGGTTGATTTGGATAATGTCCTGATAGTGGTAGTGGACGTTGGCGCCTATCTTCCCGCGTCCGTAGTCGGAGTAGGCATAGACGAAGTCGCCCGCGCGGTGGAACATGCCCGATACAGCACCCGTGAAGTCGGCTGCCGTAGCGATGAGGGTGATTTGATTCTTCTCATACGCATAGCCGCCGTAGATATTGATAAGCAGGTCGCGATAGGGCTTGATATGAAAGCCGACCGTGGCGTCCACGGGCTTGTAGCCCGCCACGTGGTGCGACGTGATACCCGCCGACAGAGAGCGGTAAGGCATGCTCTCCATATAGGCTTGGTAGATGCCCGTTCCGAACGAGCCTCGGATATCGCCGTACATGGTGAGCCATTCTTTGGCGATTTGCCCCTCAAACTGCACGTTCGGCGACGGTGCAAACGACACATTGTCCAAACCCGACATCATCTGCCCGCGCCCGATGTTCAGGTCGAGGTTCACGCCCGCGTGGATGTTGAAGCGCTTGCCGCCGTAGGCATAGAAAGGCTCTATGCGGATGGCGTGCCGCGGGTTGTAGAGCGAGTCGGCTATTTGCTCGGTGCTGATGAAGGCATCTATCGCCGAGAGGTTCAATCCGATACGGTGGCGGCTCATCTTGTAGGCAAGGTCGAGCACGGAGCGCACTTGGTGCTCGGTGGCGTACTGCGGCAGGGCAAAGAGCGTGTAGCCCGCCTGTATCTTATATTGGAAGTCCTGCTTCTTGTTGCTCTTCACGCCCACAAAGGCGTCCACGCCCCATGTCGTCTGTTTGTCTTCCGGCAGCAGTTGGCTCGGTTTGTCTATCGTGAGTGTCTCCGTCGCGGGGTCGAAATAGCGTCCGTGGCGGGTGTAGAAGGTGTTGCGCCCTTCCAAACCAAAGTAGAGTTGGCAGGTAGAGAAACTATGCCCGAAGCGCAGTCCGAGGTTCGTGCGGCTGTCGGCGCGCCTGCCCCACTGCGCATGGTGGTGCGCATAGACATCGAGTTGGTCTTTGGCTTTCTTCCCGCTGTTGTTCAGCCCGTTAAGCGTGTAGCGGAAGTCAAAGAGGGTGTTCGGGTGCCCGAAGGCGCCGCGCACATAGCCGTGCAGGGACTCGGGCTCCGCAAAGCGCGTGGGCTGACTCAGCAGGTCGTTGGTGTTGAAGGCGGGGCTCAGCAGCGCGTTGTAGTCGGAGTACACCACAGGGTGCTCAGGCAGCGTGGTCTCGGTGATGGCAGGCTTCTGGTTGATTTTCCCCGCCGCCTGCACCACGGGCTGAAACTCTCGCTCTACCGTTACGTTGCGGTTGAGCGTGGTATCGGTCTGCGCCATCGCCGCCGTAACGGCAAGCAGGCAACCCCAAAGGGCAATATATTGCTTCATCGTTTTCATCATCAATCGGAATAATCAGAGTGTTCAGAGTTTTTTCAGAGTATTCGGAGTGTTCAGAGTGCTCGGACTACTCCCCCTCCCTTTGTAGGGAGGGATGAGGTGGGTCCTGTTCCTCCAGTCTGCTCGCCACGCGTTCGGCGATGTCGTCGCCGTCGCCTGCGGGTTGGTAGTTGGCTTGCAGCGAGAGCAGGTACTGCTTGGCTTGGAAGGTGTCGCCTCGGCGGGTGTTGATATCCGCCAGCAGGATGAGTGCGCGCGCGAGCCAGTACTGTTGCTGCGTGTTCATCTGCGCAAACGACATGATTTCCGCTTCCGCCATATCCAACTCATTCTCCGCGAAATAGCACTCCGCGAGCAGGTATTTCGCCTCTGCGCCGTTGGCGGTGCGCACCTCCTCCGCCACCACCTGCAGGTCGGCTATCGCCTCGCCCCATTGCTCCAGCGCTATGTAGGCTTTCGCGCGGTTGTAGCGCGCCTCTGCCGCCACGGGGGCTTTGTTGCTGTCCGTGTGGTAGTCGGCGAGTATCTGCCCCGCGATGTCTATCGTCGCGCGGTGTTGCCCGAGGTAGTAGGAGCAGCGCAGGATACCCAGCCGCGCGATGTCGGTGTTCTCCGTGGACGAAGCCTGCGAGAGCAAGCGGTAGAAATAGTCGAGCGCCGTCGCGTAGTCCGCCGCGTCGTAACTCAGTTCCGCCACGCGCATGCACGCCTCCTCCATATACGGGTTGCCTGCTATCTCTGCCAGCGCTTTGTACTCGCGCAGGGCGTCCGCGGGCTGCATGAGACGGTAGTAGGCGTCTGCCAACTGCTGCTGCGCGGTGGTGCAGTAGCGCCCGCCCGCGCAGTAAGTGCTCAGGTAGCCGCTCAGCGCCGTTGCCGCCGCCGTGTAGTTGCCTTGCATATACTGCAACTCGGCTGCCGCATACGAGAGTGAGTCGTCGGCGGTGGTAACGTGCATGTTCTGCTTGCTCAGTTGCTTGGTGTAGTCGAGGTATTCGGCGATGTTGTTGGTCTCCACATACAGTGCCTCGAGGGCGTCGAGCGCCGCATACGCCTCGTCGGTGGCGGGGTAGCGGTCGATGGTGGCTTTGTAGGCGGCAATCGCCTCCTCGGTGCGATGGAGGTTGCCGTAGAGCATGGCGCGCTCCAACATCGCCTTGCGCGCGAGGTTGCTGTTCGGATAGGTCTTGAGCAACTGCCCGTAGGTCTCTATCGCCGCGGGCTCGTCTTCCAGTTGCAACTGCGCACGCGCTATCTCGTACATGCCGTCGTCGGCGTAGTCCGACTTCGGATAGCGCGCCACCAGCGTCTGCATGGTGCTTATCTTGTCCGTGTACTTACGCAGCAGTCCCTGCGCATACCCTTTCTGGAAGGTGGCATAGTCGGAGCCCGCCGCGCCGAGGTCTATCACCTGCCCGTAGTAGGCGATGGCACCGCGGAAGTCGCGGGCGTTGAA
>JBJECJ010000043.1:5044-55011 GCA_051870955.1 Paludibacteraceae bacterium
GGTCTATCACCTGCCCGTAGTAGGCGATGGCACCGCGGAAGTCGCGGGCGTTGAAAGCGCAGTCGCCGAGGCGGTTGAGCGCGTCGGCATAGGTCGGCTCGTTGCCTCCCTGACCACTCGCTTGGTCGATATATCGCAGGAACTGCCCGCCTGCCTCATCGAAGCGCCGCAGCGAGAAGAGGGCATAGCCGTACAGGTATGCCGCCGATGCATAGTTAGCCGACCGGCGCACGTCCGGCTGTGCGAGATAGTGCGCTATGTCGCTCGCGCAACCCTCGTAGTCGTGCAGGCGATACGCCGCCTCTGCCCGCCAGTAGTACGCTTCGGTGGTATAAGACGCACCTTCTGCCTTCTGACCACTAACCACTGACCACAGACCACTATTATCTATCACCGCCGTCATCCACGCGCGCGACTTCTCCATCTTCCCTTGCAAGAAGGCATCCACGCCCAACTGATAGCGCAGATACTGCTTAGTAGTCTCAAGACCCCCTCCGTCTCCCCCTACGGCGGGGGAGAGAGAATCCAGCACGTTCAGCGCGGCTTGGTAGTTCTTCGACCGCATGAACGCGTCCCCCAGCAGCGTGAATATCTGCTCGCGATATTGACTCTGCGGGTAGTTCTTCAAGAAGGCGGTGAAGGCTTTCACGCTCTCGCCCAAGGCGGACGAGTGCTCGTAGGTGCAGAGCGTGTAGTTATACAGCGCCTCTTCGCTCACGCGCGGCGTCAGCCCGTAGCCTATCGCCGCTTGGTATGCCATCTTCGCCTGCTCTTGCGCACTCGCCGACGGCAACTGCCCGCTCTCGCCCAACTTCCTGTACGCATGTCCTAAGGTCAGGCTCGCGCTCTCCGAGACCGTGTCTTTCTCCTGCTTCTGCTTGCATCCCGTTTTATCGGGGACCTGCTTGAGGTGCCCCACCGCCTCTTGGTACGCGCCCAACTGATACTCCGCCATACCCAGCAAATAGATATCATTGCGCACCAAGTTAGCCTTCGCAGACGCCTTGCCGTTGCCTTCCGACGTAGCAGCCGCCTCCACATACGCTCTCAAATGGCTCACCGCCTGCTTGTAATCCCCCTTGCGGTAGTATATCTCCCCCAGCATACGGTGCAACTCACCCTGCATACTCTCACTCCCTCCCTCGCGGGGTCCCCGAAAAATCTCTGATTTTTGGGGTGCTCTTGTAGGGAGGGTCGGGGAGGGTCCCAGTAATACCTCCGCCCGCGCCTGCGCCTCGGTGAAGTCCCCCTGCGCGTAGTACGACTGCACGATGAAATAAGGCACCGTTGCCTGATACTCACGCACGCTCTCCAACGACAAGAAAGCAGGCAACGCCTGCTCGTAGCGCTGCAACTTATACTGACAATAGCCCCAGTAGTAAGCCGCCTTCTGCGTGTAGGGGTTCGTCGTCTTGCGCAGGATGGCAAAGTACGTCAGCGCACGCTCATACTCCTGCAACATCAGATAGACATAACCTCTATAAAACTGATAATCAGGCTGGTGCGGACGGCTCAGGGCTTTGTAGTCCACCTGCTCAAAGGCTTTCGCCGCCTGCTTCCATTTTGCTTTCTCGGCATAGAGCACGCCCGACATGAAGTGCACCTCGTCTTGGTAGGTCGTATAGGGGTACTGCTCCAAATAGGCTTTCAGGTCGTCTTGCAGCGACCGGTCGCGCTCCGCAAAGCGCGTCTCCATCTGTCGGAATACCGCTTCCATCGCCACGTCGGACGACCCAACGCACACCACAGGACGCACCAAAAGGCAGCACAGCACGCCTATTATCCACAACCTTGTTTTTACCATAATCTATTACAATTAATCATTTCCTCCAAATCGGCGACAAAGTTACTACTTTTTTCCGAAATATGCAAATAATACCGCTCGCTAACATGATTTTCGCTACTCCAACATGTAATTGTTTTTTTATAACATGTAATTACCGTATAATTAACCATTAATTTTCCATAAAAACAAAAGCCCCGAAGGGGCGACATAAAATAGCGTGGGGTGAAACCCTACGAATACGGAGCTCTCCCTCAATAGCAAGCCCCGAAGGGGCGACATAACTCAATGTTGAGTTACAGGGTCAACATGTATATTATTGCAAAAATTAACATGAGTTCGAAATAATTTTAACGTGAATTTGATATAAGTATGTACTTTCAGCCGTTAAAAACGAATCTGGTTTTTGGCAATGAATTAATGATTAATTATATGAGAATGCTTGCATCCCGATAGGTCGGGATTATATGTTAAGGAGAATAGAATATTTGAATAATTTTTGGAAGTTTTTGTTGAAATAAAAGAAATTAACGGCAATTAACGGAGCCCCCCCCCACAAATTATCCGTTTTTCCAATACCCCTTCTCCCTCAACCGTCCCCCGAGTACCCCTCGAACCACTCCCGAGAAGGTCCCCAAATCGTACCATAACATTATCGGAACATTATCGTAACATTACCGTAACATTACCGTAACATAAGAGAGACCAAAACGACTCCCGACCGAACCCATAAACGACCCTCGAAGGCTCCATCCTTTACCCCCGCCGAATTGTCCAAATTTCCAAAGACTTCTCTTCCGAACACAAAGGGCTACACCCCCACCTAATAGGCATACCGGAGCGATACAGGCAAAGACTTCCTTCCTACAAGTTCTATTTCTGAAAAATTAATGGTTAATTATACGATAATTACATGTTAAAGTAAAACACTCGGAGTATTTAGGCGAGGAGGAGGGAGCGACGTGGAATAATTGGTCAGGGAGGGTGCACGTATTGTCGAAAAGGGAGTCTCGACACATGCAAGTCGCAAAAATATGTTGTAAAACATGCTTTCGGGGTCTGTTTTCGATTTCTGCCGTATTCATCGGTGTTTTTTGCCAAGTCTGTATAGCAAAAACTTGGTTTTTGTTCCCAACTTCCACAAACATCCGTTATAATTCGGACGATACTATACCTAAATTCGGACGATTTCTGACCCGACTATGCGCTTTTTGCAGTATCTTTGCGCAGTCTTTTAAGGGGCATGCCCTGCAAACCACTCCTTGCGCGGACTCCGCCTGTAAACACGCCAATGTCTAACTAAAAAAACTAATTCATAAACCAACTTAAAAACTAATTCTTATGAAAAAACTATTCTTTTTAGCAAGTGCGCTCCTTTGCGGAGCCCTCTCTGCCAGCGCAGTGGATTATCTTGTACAGACCGGTGAAGACGGCGACGGCAAATGGACGGACGACGCAATCAGTGCCCTCGGCGTAGCAGCAGAGAAGGTGATAGACCTTTCCAAAGACGGCGCTACTCTCCCCACTACAGGCGAGATTTGGTTCGCAGCAGGTAAATATACATTTTCGGCAACATACAATTTTGGAAACGACACCAAACTCTATGGTGGATTTGCAGGAACAGAGACAAAATTGGATGAGCGTGTATTGGTAAGTGTTGATAAACCTTACGAATTTAAGAACGCAACCATTTTCGACGGTGGCAATACCGTAAAACTATTGGCAGATAGCAAAACAGGCATGGTTCTCAATGGTCTGACTGTTCAGAACAGTAAAGGTGTCAGAGGTGTTTCGGCAGCCGGTGTATGCCGTTTGGCTCCGGGTGCAACCGTAGAGGCATGTCAATTCCTCAACTGCTCACACGATACCATTCAGACCCCAAACACGACTGACAACAGCAAAATGGATATAAAGGCAGGTCAGGGTGGTGTGTTCAACCTCTGGATTAGTTCGAGTTCGGCACCAACAACGACTACTGTTACCACCATTGAGAATTGCTATTTTGAGGGGAACTCCACTACTTATCAGGGTGGCGCGATATACATCAACTACCCTTCCAACGCTATTGCTGAGGTTCGTCATTGTGTTTTCGTAGGCAATACAGCTGAGACTACAGGTGCTGCAATACATGGACAAGGTGCTTCCCCCTATTATATTGACGGATGTGTGTTCTACAACAATGTCTGCAAGAGCGGTGAGACCTTAAAGGCTGGTGGTGTGCTATACGACAATGGTAGCAACATCAGTAATATAACCAACTGCTTGGCTTACAACAATACGGGTCAAAATGTATTCTATTTGAAATTAGGCAAGTTTGCAAACAACACCGTAGTGAAGAACATTGGTCAAACATACGTGGCAACAGGTAATGCAAGTTCTGAAATAAGCAACAATGTAATTTGGGGAAACACCAATGCTACTGGTGCAGCAACGAGCCTATGGGGTAATTCTACAAACAGTGCGACAAAAGATGTAGTTTGCAAAAACAACTTCCATCTGCAAAGCATTTCTTCATTAACAACGAACCTTGGTTGGGTTGTTACCGACAACGTTCTCTTCAATACCAACACCGTTAATGAGACCAAGACAGAAACGGTTAACGATAAAGATACGACTTATGTAGGTCCTTACTTCGTAAAACCGACTTCTTTCGTGGGTGCAATCGCAGCAGATGCTACCGATAAGGAAAACAAGTTGGAAGAATTGGAAGCAGCCGACTGGTCGCTGCAAGCAAAATCTATGCTGATTAACGCAGGTACTGACTTGACCTATGTTACTACCGACATCCTCGGTACAGCCCGCGAGGTAGGCAAGTGCGATGTAGGTGCTTACGAGTATGTAGATAAAGGTCCGGGTTCTGCTATCGAGAACACAGAGAAGGCACCGCTGGATATTCAGGCTGCATTGCAGGCAGGCGAGGTGTTTAATATCCTCGGTCAGCGCGTAGGCGAGTTGCAGGCAGGCAATATCTATATCGTAGGCGGACAGAAAGTCCTGATGCGATAAGCGCGATTTCGTTGGTAGTTGTTGTGGGGGCGGCTTTCCCGCCCCCACAACAAACTGCACAAGGATAGGAAAGACTAGGAAAACTAGAAAAAAACTAGGAAAACTAGGAAAACTAGACAAAACTAGAAAAACTAGGAAAACTAGACAAAACTAGAAAAACTAGGAAAACTAGACAAAACTAGAAAAACTAGGAAAACTAGAAAAACTAGAAAAACTAGGAACTAAAACAACTAACTAACAATATAATACCTATGAAAAAATTCATTCTTTCGATTGGTCTGCTTTTGGGCGCGCTGTCGCTCAACGCAGGCGTAGTCTATGTAGCGCCCCAAGCAGTGGGCGACAGCACGGGCTCGAGTTGGGACAACGCCATGGAGAACATCCAGATGGCAATCAACAAAGCCAAGGAAGACCCTACCGGCACCACCGATGTATGGGTGAAGGCAGGTACCTACAACATCCCCGCTACTATTGCCATCAAGGACTCCGTTAACCTCTATGGCAGTTTTGCCGGCACGGAAACTTCTGTTGAAGAACGTGCTATTGTAGAAGGCGGTCAGCCATGGGAGTTCGCCAATCCTACTATCATCAACGGTGGAGACTCCATTCCCTGTTTGAATGTGGTGCGAGACATGGTGCAACCTATTATTATTGATGGTGTGATTTTGGAGCATGGTGCAGCACAAGCGAGTAACATAGGAGGTGCAATGCGTATTCGTGGAAATGTAACCTTGCAACGTTCTATCTTGCGCAACAATCATAATTCGAAAGATGGTGGTGGTGCTATCCTTTTGGCACCCGCAGGTACTATTACACAATGCTTATTCGAGAATAATACGCAAGATACAAATGGTAACGGTGGCGGTGCTTTGCATATCAATACGACTTCAGAAGCCTTCGTAAGTTATTGTGTCTTCCGTAACAATAGTTCGGAGGTTCGTGGCGGTGCCGTCAATGCCCAAGGAACTGGTATCAGTACCATCGAAGCATGTACTTTTTACAATAACAAGGCTATCAAAGCCGATAAGACTTTGATGGAAGGTTCTGCTCTTCATAGTGGTTCCGTCAGCACAAAGATATTCAACTGTTTGATTTACAACAATACCGGTGCTTCCACTGCCAAAATCCAACCTATTGCATTCTGCAACAACACAGTGGTGAGCAATATTGGTCAGGTTTATATTGCAGGTGGTAAATCAGAATCCGTTATTTTCAATAATGTGATTTGGAAGTTAGTCGGTGCCGATGAGAAGCCTGTTGGTCTTGCCGGTACGACTGTAAATGGTCTAAAAGCGTTTAATAACTATACCTATTTGTCTGTTCCTTCTACAAGAGGATGGGTTCTTACGCCCGATGCAGAAACATTGGAAAACTCGAACGTACAGTTTGCTTCGAACAATACCAATGGTAATACAGAGGAAGGAGAGGGAACTGAAGGTAAAGAACTGAGGGGTCCGCATTTTAGACATCTTGCTTCTTTTGTGGGCGCGGTGCCCGATGATACAGAAACTGAGATTGCTGAGGCACTGATGGCAGAGTTAGACTCTGTTGATTTGCGTGTAAATACTTCATCTGCTCTGCTAAATGCGGGTTACGAATGGGAGGAAATCACTTCTGACCGCGACGGCAACAACCGTCCGCAAGGTGGCAAAACCGACGTGGGCGCATACGAACTAAACTACTTTACGGTATTCATCCCCACTGTAAGCGAAGAAGTAGGTCTCATCTTGGATGAGAAGGGTAATCCTGTAGCAGAAGAGGTAACCAGCGTGGAAGGCGGTACGCTTGCTCTTATGATTATGACCGCCGAAGGTGCTCTGCCTTACAAGGTGGAGACCGTATTCTCTACCGATGGCGGTATGACTTTCAACGGCGAGCGCAGAGACGTTACGAGCCAGATTAACCCCGAGACCTTCATGATTAACCTCAAAGTGGAGGCTACCATGCAGTTGGTAGTTACATGGACGCAACCTATTGTGGACTACACCGTTACCCTGACCGTAGCAGCAGGCTGCGAGGAGATGGGTACCGTGGAAGGTGCAGGCACCTATGCAGCAGGCACGGAAATCACCATCAAGGCGATTGCCAAAGCAGGTTACCGCTTTGTGAAATGGAGCGATGAGAACACCGAGGCAGAGCGCAAGATTGTGGTGAACGAAGACCTCAACCTGAGCGCAACCTTTGAGGAGATGAGTGAAGGCTTTGCAGACGCAGTAGCCAATACCCTCGCCATCACCGCAGAGAAGAACGGTGTACGCGTGAGCGGTCTGCTGCAAGGCAGCACCGTAGAGGTATTCGACATCAATGGACGTCAAGTATTCACCACCGTTGCCGAGAGCGAGACCCTCTTCATCAACCTGCAACAAGGTATGTACATCATCCGCCAAGGTGCTAACCGCGGCAAAGCGATTGTGAAATAAGACAAGGCTATTAGCGTAGTTTTCGTAGTTTACGTTGTTATCGTAGTTTTTGTAGCTTTCGTATGTAACGTAAACAACGAGGACTACGCTAATCACGCAAACTACGTAAACTACGAAAACAACGTGAAACGAACGTAAACGACCAATATCATGAAAAAACGCCTATCTATCTTCCTCTTGTCGCTGCTCGCTACGGTTGGCGTATATGCACAATCGCCCTATATGGGAACGGTTGTGGACGAGAACGGAGAACCCCTGATTGGTGTGAACATCCTTATCAAGGGGACGAGTACGGGTACTATGACCGACTTCGACGGTAACTTCACCCTCAACGTTGACGACAAAGACGTGCTGGTGGTTTCCTACCTCGGCTTCAAGACCCAAGAACTGAATATCAACCGCAAGAAACAACCCATGCTCATCACGCTCTATGAGGACAAGCAAGCCCTTGACGAGGTGGTGGTCATCGGTTACCAGGATGTCCGCAAGAAGGACTTGACCGGTTCGGTGGCTAAACCGAACATGGACGAGATGCTCAAAGCACCTGTGGCAAGTTTCGACCAAGCCTTGGCAGGTCGTGTAGCAGGTGTGAACGTGTCTTCGGGCGAGGGTATGCCCGGCGGCGAGATGAGCATCGTCATCCGCGGTAGCAACTCTGTTACGCAAGACAACTCTCCGCTCTATGTCGTGGACGGTTTCCCTGTGGAGGACGCAAGTATCGCCTCTGCCATCAACCCGAACGATATTGAGAGTATCGATATTCTGAAAGACGCATCGGCAACGGCGATTTACGGTAGCCGTGGTGCGAACGGTGTTGTCATCATCAGCACGAAGAAAGGTGCGATTGGTGCACCGCAGGTTACCTACGACGGTAGCGTGGGCGTGCAGCATATCACCCGCAAAATCCCGATGATGGACGCTTACGAGTTCGTCCGCCTGCAAAGCGAAATGTACTCGCAGTCGGAGATGGAAGCCAAGAACGGCTACTTACCCACCAAGCAGAGCCTGCTGGATGAGTACGGCACAATACCGAACACCTATTTTGCTAATCTCTTAGCAGACAAACCCAACGACTATCGCGTTACTTTGGAGGACTACCGCAATGCCGACCAATATGACTGGCAAGACATCATCTTCCGCGATGCCGTGCAGACCAACCATAGTCTCTCTATGACAGGTGGTACCCCCGAGGCACGCTACAACGCTTCCCTCTCGTACTACTATCAAGACGGTATCGTGAAGTACAGCAACTACAACCGCTTCCAAGGACGCATCGGTCTGAACGTAAAGAAGAACCGTCTGACTATCAACCTCAAAGCCAACTACAGTTGCGCCACACAATCCGGTTCTTCACCTTCGCAGAGCCAGTACTCGGGTATGAACAACCTCTTCTATTCGGTGTGGGGTTATCGTCCTACTACGCAACCTTCAACTCGCCTCAGTAACTTGTTGGAGTCGGCTACGGATGACCAAGTGAGTGCCAATATCGACTATCGTTTCAACCCTATTAAATCGTTGGAGAACGAGTATCGGGTTACCCGCACTCACAATGCACAATTCAACGGCTTCCTCGAATATGAGTTTATCAAGGGGCTAAAGTTGCGTGCTACGGGCGGCTACACGCTCTACGACCGCAAGGCAGAAACCTTCAATAACAGCAATACTCGTTATGGTATGGCTACATCCGCCAACAAAGTTAACGCTACTTTTGGCGACTACGAGCGCCATACATGGCTCAACGAGGACTATATCACCTACCAGACCAACGTCAATAAAGCGCATAACATCAGCGTGATGGCGGGTGTCAGCCTACAAGGCTCCAAGTACAAATACTACACCATGATGACCACCCAGATACCTTACGAGTCTTTAGGCATGGCAGGTATGCAGGACGGTACTCCGAACACCATCACCTCTGGACAGACCGACTGGACAATGTTCTCATACTATGGCCGTTTCTCCTACGACTACAAGTCGCGCTACTACGTTACCGCCACGTTCCGTGCCGATGGTAGTAGCAAGATGGCGGAAGGCAACAAGTTCGGTTACTTCCCCTCCGCATCCGTAGCATGGTCTATCAGCGAGGAGAAATGGGCAAAAGCCGCCGACCCATGGTTGAGCAACGCGAAGTTGCGTGCTTCGTGGGGACAGACGGGTAACAACCGTGTGGGCGAATATGATGCGTATGCACAGTTGCTGCAAGTGAAGCAACTCTCCAACGGCATCTATTCGGGCGCTTATGGCACCAATAACTCCATAGATGTTGGTGTGGTTCCCCAATCGCTTGAGAACAAAGACCTCAAATGGGAGACCACCACGCAGACGGATATAGGTCTTGACCTCGGCTTCTTCAGCGACCGCTTGGAGTTCATCGTCGATTGGTACTACAAGGTAACCGACGACCTCTTGCTCGCTGCCGATATGGCACCCTCTACCGGCTATCCCACCGCGATGAAAAACATCGGCTCCGTGCTCAACCAAGGTTGGGAAATCACGCTCAACGCACAGCCTGTGAAGATGAAGAACTTCACGTGGGATATGTCGTTCAATATCGCTTTCAATAAGAACAAAGTGCTGGCACTGGCAGAAGGACAGACCGCCATGCTCACCAACGCCCGCTTCGACCAACAATACACCGGCGCGAACTATATCGCCAAGGTGGGTATGCCCATCGGCATGATGTACGGCTATGTCTATGAAGGCACTTACAAGGAAGATGATTTTGAGAATGGCGTATTGAAAGAGGGGATTCCCTATTTCTCTTCGGAAAATGCCACCCAACCCGGCTTCCCGCGCTACGCAGACCTCAATGGTGATGGTATCATTGACTCTAATGACCAGACTATCATCGGGCGCGGAGACCCCATCCATACCGGTGGTTTCACCAACACCTTCTCGTTCTACGGCGTAGATATAAGTATCTTCTTCCAATGGAGTTACGGCAACAATATCCTCAATGCTAACCGTCTCTTCTTTGATAATGGCACCAAGACCAAAGATCTGAATATGTACGCTTCGTATGCCGACCGCTGGACGCCTGATAATCCAGACAGCGACATTCCTTGCGTAAGCAACTCTGCAAGCAACAAGGTCTTCTCTTCGCGTGTGATTGAGGATGGTTCTTATCTGCGTCTCAAGAACTTGTCTATCGGTTACACCTTCAGCGACAAACTCGTGAAGCGCGCCCGTATGACCAAAGCACGCCTTTACTTCAGCGCACAGAATGTCTTCACAACGACCAACTATTCGGGTTACGACCCCGAGGTAAGCATCAAAAACTCTGCCCTCACCCCGGGTCTCGACTTCTCGGCGTATCCGCGTGCCATGACCTTTAACTTCGGCGTCAGCCTCGGATTCTAATTGTCAAATTGTAAATTGTCAAATACTATGAAGTCTTCTATTAAAAATATACTTGGTATCAGTATCTTGGCGCTGGTGGCATGGATGAATAGCGGTTGCGACTTCCTTACCACAGAACCCCACACTTTGGTGCCTGAAACCTATTTCAATACAGAGGAAGAAATAGAAAGTTTCTTGACGGGTGTGTATGCTCCTATAGCCGAAGAGCATTTCTATGGAGGGAACTACCAACTTTATCTCACTAACGGCGATGACCTTACGTTCTACCAACGTTCTACCCCTCCTAATGGAGGAAGTATCACAACCGTAGATGCCAACAGTGGAAATCAATACGTAGGCTATCTGTGGAAAGTGTTGTACCAAGGTATCAACCGTGCCAATATGCTCCTTGAGAACGCAGACAACAATCCGGATGTACCCAAAGCGGTACGCGACTGCGCCAAAGCAGAGGCAAGATGTTTACGGGCGTTCTATTACTTCAACCTTGTGCAAGGTTGGGGGGATGTTCCTTTCAAACTAACCTCCACACAAACCGTAAAAGGTAATGACCTACCCCGCACCGACAAGCAGATTATCTACGACACCATTATCAACGACCTTGTAAACAGCATTCCTGATTTACCCACAATAGGTGCGGTGGAAACTCCGGAGACACTATCACAGACCGCCGTAAAAGGCATGTTGGCTCGTATTTGGCTCTTCCGCGCAGGGGAGTGCTATCGCGACAACCAGAGTCCTGATGAGACATTCCGCAAACACTGTTTCGAAGAGGCAGCGCGCTGGGCAAAAGACGTTAAGGAAAATGATGGTTGCGGATTAGTGAAACCTTATAAGCAAGTCTTTTTGGACTACTGCCAAGATGAGTATAATAGTACCAATGTGATTGAGAGTATTTGGGAAGTGCCTTTCACCGGCAACTTTACCACCGCAGAGAAATGCACGGGTCGCATAGGTAATACCATAGGTTTGGGCTCCACCAGTAATCTGGTTGGTATCACTACGCATACCGGTGAAGGCGGACTTGCCAACCCCGGTTATTCCTACGCTTTTACCTATGCTTCCCTCAAACTCTACGACTACTACGATGCTAATGGAGATACCGAGCGCGGGAACTGGAATATCGCACCGTTTGAGTACACGTATTCTTCAGATAAGAAAGATATCACCGGCAAGAAATGGTATTATGGCAAACGAGATACCACCGATAAAGAACCCGCAGGATATAAATATACGGATGATTCTCAACAAGCAAGCGACAACAACAAGACACGCTGCTGCGCCAAGTATCGCCGCGAATATGAGAAAGTTCTGCCCAAACATAAGAACTACACTCCTATCAACTATCCTCTGATTCGCTACTCGGATGTATTGTTGATGCTTGCGGAAGCAACCAATGAGTTGGGCACTGACCAAGCTTTGGTGGAAGAGTGTGTCAATGCAGTTCGCCAACGCGCAGACATAGACCCGCTGCCGTCAGGACTGAGCAAGGATGAGATGCGCGAGAAGATAAAAGAGGAACGCGCTATGGAACTCTGCTTTGAGTCCATTCGCCGTTGGGATTTGATTCGCTGGGGGGACTTTGTAAAGAACATGCAGGAGATGATAGGCTATGTAAATAGAACCGGTTGGGGAGGAAACTATACGTATGCAGAGAATTACTACAACGTTAGTAGCACCTACTGCTATTTCCCTATTCCTGACTCGGAGATGTCTATCAACAAAGCCATCACCAGCAATAACCCCGGATGGTAATATCTAAAACAATAAAAATAACGAACTATTATGAAACGTATAACACCATACCTTGCTGTCGCTTTGCTGTTGCTGACTTCATGCAAGGACGAGTTGCTGGCACCCCTCGACTTCAACGTAATGGTCAATAACGAGTTGTCTGATAAAAACTTGCAAGCGATAGAAGAAGGTTATAAAATTCCCGTGGGAGGAAGCGTCAACTTCCTCTTTGAGGGCAATCCCGACTTCATCTCGTTGCAGTACAGCAACTTCAATGCGGCATCAGCAACACTCAGTTTCGACCAGTTGCTCAGTTGGAATGCCAATAATAGCAATTTGAGATTGTATATTGCACAAGATTTCCCCGGATTAGTCAAAGACAACGCCAAAGAGGACTCTGTGCGCATTCGAGAATACAATTGGATAGATATCTCCCACTTGGTCAATTTCCCACAACAAAAGAACGACACCACTCATACGGAAATTGATATGTCCGCATACCGGGGTGATTCCATCGTGTTCGCGTTTTGCTACAATACTTTGAATACAGGAAATAAGCAACCGATGTTCACTATCTCCAATATGACGCTCACTTCGCGCACCACCAAAGACAACATGGTATTCAATACAATTCCTGCATCCTCCATGGTGATGCAACCATTTGATATGTTGGAGGTAAGCAACGACTCATTGGCATATCTCGGCACTGACAACGTTGAGAAGAAATTGGGTGTTTGGGATGTATCTTTTAGTGATGACCAAGACAGAACTGCTTTTTGTATCCGACAGGTACTGATAAATAACAATCCTAACGAAGATTGGCTAATCACACGCAAATTGTATATACCGCGGGGTAAGGACGATGCAGTCAAGACAGAAGCCATCAAGAACTACTACCTCAGTGTGGAAGACTATACATTCACGTTCCCCGAAGAAGGAGAATATACACTTGTCTTCACGGCTACCAATGCTAACTACAAGCAAAACGAACGCACCACGCAAACCTTTAAGTTTATAGTATATGAATAGACACAACTTATCATATCCGTATGCTGTTCGCTTAGTGTGCTGCTGTGTCGCTATTTTGTGTACTCTGCAACTCAGCGCGCAATCATACACCTTTGAGAGCAATACAAACCATTGGAATGCAGCCAGTGGAGGAACTATTGCACTCTCTTCCGAACACTACAAAGAAGGGTCATATAGTTTAGAGTGGACCACTAAAGGCAAGGCACAGTTGACTATCAGCGGCTTTACCAACTATTCTCTCAGCACAAGCAATAGTTGTTTCATGCAGGTTTACCTACCTGAGGCTACCGGAGACCAACTAACCGTTGAGTTTATGAATGGTACGTCCGTTAAGCGCACAGCCAATTTTGTATGCAACTACCAAGGATGGCGGGAGTTTAGTCGCGCTTACAATGAGTACGCCACCACAGCAACAGCCAATATCACCGGTGTGCGTATCACACTGACGCCTACCGACGATAATGCCACAAGGCACATCTACTTCGATGATGTCAAGTTGAATACTTCCACCGATGCACAGCGAGTACCGGGCACGCAATGGATGAACGATGTAGCATATCTCAAAGTAAACACCTCACCTCTTGCTCTTTACGCAAATCCTATTGATTTGACTATTGCCACTCCCACAGAACAAGAATTGGACGACTTACAAACTCTTCGCCAGCGTCTCACACCTGATGATATTACATACAATGCAGCAAAGGCACTACCTGCCAAAGCATGGGTTACTAATAACATCAGCGTTGTTCGCAATACGGATGGCACACTGCTCAACGGGACAGTCATCAACACTTCGCATACGGCTCTGACCGACGAGGAGTTGCAGACTATCTCTGAGCGATTGCAGAACCTTGCTGCCGGCAAAAAGAATGGTACAGCCGGCTTTGAGGAGGCATTTGACAACTACCTCGACCTGCTGCTTGACCAAGGCTTTGCAGAGGGCGGCAACATCATCTTTGCCAGCAACAGTTACACCACGCCGCGGCAGTTTATCCCTGCCATGCTCTCTATCCTGCCTTTCTGCTCCGATAAGCAGAAAGAGGGGGTTATCGGGCTTGTCAAGTGGGTGTGCTACTACGGCGCGTGCTACTACCCCGAAGAGACCTACCTAAGCAATATCAACTCTGATATTGTCTATCTCTCCATGCAATGGATGTTGCAGGCGGCAGCCCTTCATCCCGATGACGCCACGGCAGTGCGCGACCTAAAAGCCGTGAAACGCTTTATGGAGCGCAACATGGACTATGTGCAGGGCGGCGGCGATATGCTCAAACCGGATGGTACGGGCTTCCACCACGACACCCACTACAACAACTACATGTATGCCTACCAGACGTTTGCCGACGCGGTGTATGACCTCAGAGGGACTTGTTTCCAAATCTCCGAAACGGCATACACCCATTTCGCCAAGGCATTGGAGAGCGAGTATATCATGGCAACGCCTATGGTCAGCACCTCTTCGGTGGATACGCGCTATTTCGCCAACTCACTGAGCGGGCGCAACACCTTCGGAAACGGCGTGAAACTCGCGTTCCAGCGTGCACGTCTGCACAACATGGCGGAAATATGCCCGTATAGCGAATTGCAGACCCGATTGAAGCAACTCTACAACGCTTGCTACCCGGGCTCCGTCAACTTCGCAGGCGTGGAAGCGCAAGAGATGGAGGGTGTCTATCAGTTCAACTACAGCCCTATCGCCGTAGTGCGCAAAGGCAACTGGGTAGCCACCATGCGTGCTCCCACGAGCAAGTTCTGGGGGGCGGAAATCTACTCGGGCACCAACCGCTTCGGGCGCTATCAGAGCCACGGCTCGCTGGAAGTGATGTATGCGGGCACGGACATTGCCGCGAGCGGTTATCCTACCACCAACGATGGTGCAGGATGGGACTGGAACGTTATCCCGGGTACCACTACGGTGCACTACACCGACTGGGCGGAGATGATGCCCAAGAGCAACACCACTCAGCGCTTCGACCAATACAGCAACGGCACGAACTTTGCCGGCGCATTGGCGGCTGACAGCATCGGAATCTTTGCTGCCAACCTCTCTCAGACCGATAGTTGGGGCAGTCAGTGCTTCACCCCGACCAACCTCACGGCGCACAAGTCCGTGTTTATCTTTGGAGACTTCATGGTGGCGCTGGGCTCGGACATCAACTCGTCGGGCGCTTATAGCGACGACCGCCTGACGGCGACCAACCTCTTCCAGTCGCTCATCAGCACATCCAACAAGAACAAACTGCTGGTGAACGGTACGGAGGTATCGTCTGCATACAACGAGGTGCTGCCTGCGGGACAAAGCAACTGGCTGCTGGCTCCCACCTCTACGGGCTATTGGTTGCCGGCAACGGAGAGCAATGTGAAGGTTATCTACGGCGAACAGACTACGCCGTCGCACAAGACCAATGCAACCACCAAAACGGCTACCGCAGCGAAGGCATATATCAACCACGGCAGCAAGGCAACGAACGCGTCTTATGAGTTCGTAGTCGTTCCCGCTACCGACGCCACTGCTATGGCGGCATGGGCACAGCAGTTTGAGGCTGGCACGGCATTCACTGTTTTGAGCCAAACGACCCAACTGCATGCCGTGCAGCGTGGTAACACCACGGCATATGCTTTCTACGGGGCTGCGGATAACCTCACGTTCGGTATCGTGCGTACGGCTACCCACCAGCACCTCCTGCTCGATACCTACGATGCGAAAGCAGAGAAACATATCTTTGCCGCCTGCAACCCCAACCTCGAGCCGCAGGACGACGCTGTTTACGGTTGGGTCTCCACGCCTACTTCGGCAACCCTCACCCTTGAGGGCGAGTGGATGGCAGAGAAGCCAAACGATGCAGTAGTGTTCGCAGAGCCAAAAGACGGACTGACCGAAGTTACCATCACATTCACCGACGGCGAGCCTGTCTATTTCAACGCAGTGCCTTATAGTTCCATCACCTCCATAGAGCGCCCCGCCAACAACACGGCAGACGCTCCCCGGAAGGTTTTTCGTGATGGACAAGTGCTTATCCTTCGTGGCGAACAAGTGTATGACCTCCTTGGAAACACCATCGTTAATCAATAATCACTCTAATACCTATCTATAAGTATGAACACAACATGTAAAAATCTCTTTTTGGCTGCTTTATGCGGCATGATTGCTGTGGCGTGGACAGGATGTACGCCCGAGAAACCTGCCTACGACAAGGCGCATATCCTTGAAGTGGCAGAAGCACAGGTAGATTACCAGATAAAGTTAGTGGAGCAAGACCAAACGCAAGTACTCAATCCCCGCTCGGTGGTGAACGGTGTTATCCAGTATATCCCTATCGATGACTGGTGCTCCGGCTTCTTCCCCGGTATCGTATGGGAGATGTACCGCCTCACAGGCGATGAGAAATACCTCCCCTATGCCGAGAAATACACCGAGGCATTGGATAGTATCAAGCACCTGAAATGGCACCACGACGTGGGCTTCATGATGGACTGCTCCTATGGTCAGGGCTTGTCCGCTACGGGTAACCCCGCGTATGCTGAGGTGCTGGTGGAGACCGCACGCTCGCTGGCAACCCGCTTCCGTCCTGCTGCCGGCGTGTTCCAGTCGTGGGACGAAGACCGCGGATGGCAAGGTGAGCGCGGATGGATGTGCCCCACCATCATCGACAACATGATGAACCTCGAACTGATGTTCAAGGCAACGCAAATCAGCGGCGACTCCACCTTCTGGCATATGGCAGTCAGCCATGCGGACACCACGCTCAAGTACCATTTCCGCGATGACTACTCCACCTACCACGTGGTGGACTACGACAAGGTGAACGGCGGTGTGCGCCGTCGCTGCACCGCACAAGGCTTGGCAGACGAGACCTGCTGGGCACGCGGCGAGACATGGGCGCTCTACGGCTTCGGTATCTGCTACTACTACACCCACGACGAGCGTTACCTCGAGCGTTGCAAACAGGTGTACAACTACATCTTCAACCACCCGCGTCTGCCCGAAGACCTCGTGCCCTATTGGGACTACGACGACCCCAATATCCCCAATGCACCGCGTGATGCCTCCTCGGCAGCGGTTACGGCTTCCGCCCTCTATCTCCTGAGTGAGTGGATTCCCGAGTATCGTGCTACGGCGGACAAAATCATGGCATCGCTCTCCTCGCCTGCTTACTTGGCACTCGTAGGTACCAATGGCAACTTCATCCTCATGCACTCCACCGGTGCACTGCCCTTCGGCGGAGAGATTGATGTGCCTATCAACTACGCAGACTACTATTTCCTCGAAGCACTTCTGCGCGCAGAGGGGAAAGACCTGCCTTGAAAAAACGTTTGCGGCTAACAGACCGCATGCAAACAACCAGCCGACAAACTTGGGTGATTCTTGGGTGATTGTTGGGTGATTGACGATACTTAACCGAGGGCATACCGACTGAATAAGCACAACGTAAAGGAGGTAAAATGAAACAATGTCTGAAATATATCGTGTGCTTGCTTTGTTGCGTAGCCGCATGTAATGTCGCTTATGGCGAGTTTTCCCATCCCGCTATCCTAAGTTTCGAACATTCTGTGCAGTCCTTCACCTCCTCACGAGGAGGGATCATCAGCGTGAGTGGCGACCATTACAAACATGGTTGCCACTCGCTGTTGTGGTCATGGTCAAGAGAGGGGGCGTATCTCTCTGTCCGCCAACCCATTGCCTACGAACACCACAAGACCGTGAACACCGACAACAGCGTCTATACCTTCGTCTTTTGGATGTATCTGGAGCAACCCCTGACTGACTCTGTTCGTTTCGAGTTTCGCAAGCAGGGAAAGGTCTGCTGTTGGTTCAACTATGCAGCCAACTTCATCGGCTGGCGGGGCGCATGGCTTGCTTTCCGCCGCGACATGCAGGGCGCGCCCGAAGAGGGCATGGACGAGTTGCGTATCTATGCGCCGAAGGGCTGTCGAAAAGGGGAACTATACCTCGACCATGTCATCTTATCGTCTCTGCAAGACGTGCGGCACCATACGGCGGATTTCCAAGCGCCGTATATCAATCCCCGCTCGGAGAGCCATTGGTTGGTGCTGCTCCGCTCGTGGCGACAAGAGTTCGAGTTACCGCTGCCCGATGCGGTAAGCAAAGCACAACAGCGGGACATCCGCCGTATTCAGCAGCGGATGGATAAGGAACTGATCCCGACCTATCGGGGAAAAGACACGCCCAATCTCGATTCCTTGCGTGCCCGATACGCTGTCTATCATTTAGAAGACAGCCCCGGGCTCCCCGTCTTCTTCGAACGATTCGGCGAGACCTACACCCACTATGACAACACCACTACCTACACGCAGAAAATCGGCGACATGGGGCTCTCCCGCGCCAACCAACTCCTCTTCGACCTCGCTCTTGCCCATAGGCAAACTTGTCCCGATTTATCGGGGCAGACTGCGGACAGCGATGAGATAGCGCACATGTTCCTTTCCCTCACGCGCCACATGCTCGACCAAGGGTTTCAAGCAGGCAGCGCAATGGGAACGCTACACCATTTAGGTTACTCCATGCGCTATTTCTACCCCGCCATGTACCTCATGCGCGACGTGCTGCGCGATGCGGGTATGCTCCGCGAGGTGCAACAGGCGATGGAGTGGTTCAGCGGAGCAGGCGAAGTGAAAGTCCTGCCGCGTAAACCCGGTATGGATATCGATGCCTTCAACACCAGCCTCGAGGGACGACTGCTGAGCATCCTGATGATAGACGATGCGCGCGAGCAGGTGCGTTACCTCAATGCGTTCTCCCGCTGGGTGGACAACGGCTTCCGCTACAGCGACGGACTGAGCGGCTGCTTCAAGCCCGACGGCACCATCTTCCACCATTGCAACCACTATCCCGCCTACGCCGTGGGCGGACTGACGGGCGCCGTGAAAGCCACATGGTTGCTCCACGGCACCGAGTGGGCTATCAGCCGCGAGAGCCACGAGATACTAAAGCAATCGCTGCTCAGCATGCGTATCTACTGCAACCTCACCGCTTGGCCGCTTTCTCTCTCCGGCAGGCACCCCGATGGCAAAGGACACCTCATCCCGCGGCACTACAAGCAGTTAGCCCAATGCGGCAGTCCCGACGGGAAGCACAAGACAGACCCCGAGTTGCAGGCAGCCTACCTCCGACTGATTCATAAGGGCGATACCGCGGCGGAACGAGCCCCCGAAGGCGCATGGTCGTTCCCCTATTCTTGCCTGCAAGTGCAACGCCGCGACGAGTGGATGGTGGCTATCAAAGGACACAGCCGCTATATCTGGAACACCGAGACCTACGAGCGCTGCAACCTCTACGGACGCTATCTCAACTACGGCAATATCCAAATCATGGGTAGCGGCGACCCTGTCTCCAACTTCACTTCCGGTTTCCGACAGGAAGGCTGGGACTGGAATCGTTGGCCCGGCACCACGACCCTCATCCTGCCTATCGACTCGCTCCTATGCCAAGTGCGCAACTTGGATGTCAACTCGGGCTTTGAAGAGATGTTGCTCAGCGATGAGGCGTTCTGCAACGGACTCTCGCTCGGCGGCAACGGTATTTGGGGCATGAAACTGCACAGCCACGACAAGTACGACGGTACGCTGCGCGCCCGCAAGTCGGTCTTCTGTTTTGATAACCGTATCATCTGCCTCGGCACCGACATAGCGTGCCAAGCCGACGCCCCTGTGGAGACCACCCTCTTCCAAGTGGCAAGCAATAAGCACTTTGCGCAAGAGACACCCCTCACTGACGGGTACGGCAACTACTACTATACTGCCGACTCCGTTCGCCTCTTTGAGGGCGTGCAGCACTCCCGCCACGAAGAGACGATGGCACCCACCGAGGGTCATTTCCGCACTGCTTCTATTGTCCACGGTTTCCGCCCGCATAACGGCTCCTACGAGTACGCAATACGCGTGCAACCCGCAGATGAGGAAATAAGTGCCGACTTGGCTTACGAAGTGCTGCGTGCCGACTCCGCTGCCCATATCGTGCGGGACAAGCAGTCGGGCATAACGGGATATGTACTCTTCGAACCCGATGCGGCGTTCGGCAACAGCGCTCCCTGTCTCGTGATGACCTGCCCCACCGATTCGGGGCTTGTCGTCAGCGTAGCCGACCCCGACCTGCACCTCTACGAAGGGGCATCCGACGAGACCTACGACGCTGAGGGTAAGCGCATGGAGCGTATCATCTACTCCTATCCGTGGAAAGACGACCCCTCGCGCCCGAGCACCATCACGCTCACTATCCAAGGACAGGCTCTCACCTTCACCTGCCAACACGGCATGGCGAGCCAAAGGACAATTAACAATTAACAATTAATAATTAACATGCCACTGCTCTAACCACTAACCACTGACCACTAACCACTAACCACTGACCACTAACCACTGACCACTATGAACAGACTTCACCACATATTCCTTTTTGTTTCTTTCTTTTTGGTCGTTTGCTCTGTGCAGGCGGAAGACTATTTCTTCCGTCATATCAGCATGGAGCAAGGGTTGCCGCAGATGTCGGTAGCGGATGTGTATCAGGATAGCGAAGGATACATGTGGTTTGCCACCCGCCAAGGCGCTGCACGCTACGACGGGCGCAACATGGAGGTGTTCAATCCCGATGCCAGCGACCTCAACTCCCTTTTGTCGCCCGTGGTGGAGCAGATAGAGGGCGATACCCTCACCAATATCTACATCCGCACGACGGGTATCAACCGCTACAACCTGCGTACTGACCGTATGCACATGCTCTGTAACCAGACGGTCTCTGCTATGACCGCCACTGCCGACGGCTTGTATTTCACGGCAGAGGGACACCTATATGCCTACAACGCCCATACAGACAGCGTGCAGAGAGTATGCGCCCTGCCCGATGTGGAGGGTATCTGTATCCTACGTTTCCTGCATGGTATCTTGTACATAGGCACGGTGGAAGGACGGTTGTACAGCCTGACCTACACCCACTCCCTCACACTGCTCTATGAACTGGGCAGCCAAATATCCTGCATCTACGAGACCCGTTCCCACAACACCTATGTCGGCACATGGGCAGATGGCTTATACCTACTCAAGACAGGCGGGATGGAGCACTTCACCACCCGCGACGGACTGGTATCCGACTTCGTGCGTGATGTCTATGAAGACTCCCACAACAAGTTGTGGATAGGTACCGACGTAGGCTTGCAGCGACTGCCTGACCTGCGCCTATTCATGCCCGGGCAGTCTGTATGGCGGCTCACAGCAGACGGAGGCGGCAACCTATGGGCAGGTACCTATTTCGACGGCGTGTTCTTCTTTAACCCGTCCATAGACTACTACGCCACCATTCCGTTGCCCTTTGAGGACTTCCCCGTCATCAGCAATATCCTTCCCCTGCCAAGCCATCGGCTGGTTCTCTCTACCGAAGGAGACGGTTTGTATATCACAACCGACGAAGGAAAGATAATCAGCCATTTGGATATTCCTAATATCAAGGCTACCTACTACGACTCCGACCGTGCCATGCTCTACTTAGGAACCCACCTGCATGGTCTGTACACCGTCTCGCCGGTACCGCTTCAACACGCTACTCTAAACACCAAGCACCTAACGCTCAACGTCAAGCACTACGACTTGCCTTTCCCGCACCGCAACGGCTGTCAGATAGTGCGTTCCATCCTTCCTGCGGGGGACTCTTTGCTGCTGGGCACACACAACGGAGTGTTCTCCTTCTCGCCCGCTGACGGCACCTTCCGATTGCTCTCTCCGACGCTGGACAATGCCATCACCAAGGTAGTTAGTATGGTGCTGTCCGAAGACGGCAGTACGCTCTATGTAGGAGGTGAGCAACTGGTGCGCTACGACATGGTACACGACGACGCACGGACGATGGAGCAACTGCCTTTCCGCAATATAGAGAAACTGCTGCTTGACCGCTTCGACCGTCTATGGGTAGGAACGGACGGCAACGGCGTTTGGCAATGTACAGTAGAGAACGGTGATATCTCCTCTCCCGTTGCCTACACCTCGCGCACTTGCGGTTTGCAGAACGACTATGTACGCAACCTGTTGCTCACTCCGATGGGGCACCTCATGGTAGTTACCACGCGGGGCTTTTCTATCATTCTCTCGCACGACAGCACCTCCACCGAGCCCTACCCCGTTACCAACTACAGTCCGGGCACCTATCTGCCTCTCACCTCGCTCTACAACGGCGGTGTGGCGCTTGCGCCCAACGGCGATATACTGCTTGCCGGTATGGACGGCATGATAAAGTTCCGCGAAGAGCACCTCCGTCAGTTGCCCATAGTGCCTACTATCGTACTGGAGCACCCCTATCAATACGAGGATAAGATTACCTTGTCCCACCAGCAACGGGATGTCAGCCTGCACTATTCCATCCAGACCAACAACCTCTACCCCGAGAGTATCTTCCTGCGCTATAGCATTGCCTGTCGTTACAACTCTTCCACACAGGAACTGAATGACTGGATAGGCGACATCCGCCTGATGAACCTGCACTACGGAACCAACCGATTGGAGTTGCAGGTGATTGACCAGCAGAGCGGTAGTACGCTGGCGAAGCGCGTCCTCACCATTCGTGTCCGCCCGCCTTTCTACATCTCTTGGCCTGCTATTGCGCTCTACATACTGATTGTTCTTGCGGCAATAGGATTCTGTATCTACTATGTGCACAAGCGTTTCAAGCAAGCCTTGCACAAGCAAGAGATGCAACAGTATGATGAGATAAGGCTACAAATAGACACTTACATAGAGAAGCACTTGAGCGACGCAGAGTTGGATATTGCACGACTGTGCCGACAATTAGGCATTGGGCGTACTCGTCTGTTCCAAGTATTCCGTGAAGTGTATGGTACGTCGCCGCAGCAATTGATAGCAGAGCGTCGTTTGCAGCGCGCAGCCATGTGGTTAATCAGCCGTCCTCAGTGCAATATCTCAGAGATAGCCTATGACTTGGGCTTCCAATCGCCCAAATACTTCTCCCATTGCTTCAAGGAGCGCTACGGCACTACTCCCTCCAACTATCGTAAAACGAAGACAAATTGAACTGGAAGTTAGAGACTCACTATGTGATGGCAAAGCCCTGCGGAGCAAGATGTAATCTGCGGTGCGAGTATTGCTATTATCGCGACAACATTCAGCGTACCGATAGGTCTGAAACAGAGACGGAGAAAGAGTGGTTGTCGGCCTATGTTCGTCAGTATATACAGATGAAGCCTCTCGGAGAAGAGGTGGTCTTCATATGGCACGGCGGAGAACCTCTGCTGAAGCCGATTCGTTTCTACGAAGAAGTCGTCCGATTACAGAAGCAATACGCCGACGGACATCCTATCTCCAACATCCTACAAACCAACGGGACACTACTCAACGAGGAGTGGTGTCGGTTCTTTCATGATGAGCAATGGACGGTAGGCATATCGGTAGATGGTCCGAAAGAAGTACATGAGCACTACCGAGGAGCATGTTTTCAGCGCGTCATGCAAGGGGTAGAATTGCTCCATAAGTACGGTGTGGCATACACTATCATGGGGGTTATCACCGGTGAGAGCGCCCGTCATCCGCTTGAAGTCTATCGCTTTGTTCGCCAATTAGGGACGCGTTTCTTACAGTTCGAGCCCCAATGCGAGCCCTATCTGCCCGGTAGGGTCTCCGCAGAAGACTTTGCCCGCTTCTATTGCTCAGTCTTTGACGAATGGTATGCGCACGATATCGGGAAGGTGTATATCGAACTGTTTGACAATACGCTCGCCATGCTGATGGGCTACCCTTCCTCAACCTGTGTGTTCTCCGACCATTGCGGCAACGCGTTGGCAGTGGAAGCAAACGGAGACGTGTTTGCCTGCGACCATTTTGTTCCCGAGTTGCGTTTGGGTAATCTGTTCTCCGACTCTCTGCTCTCCCTCCTGTCTCATCCCGAGTTACGCGGCTTGGCAGAGGCGAAGATGCCTACTGCTTCGTCTTGCCTCTCGTGCGAGTACCTTCGCCTTTGCTATGGCGGGTGTCCACGCTACCGAGACGAAGAGGGAAAACACGTCTTGTGCGAAGGTTACAAGACCTTTTTCCAGCATACTCTACCCCGCTTTCAGCATATGGCTACGGTCATTCGCGGGAGTAAGTAGCAATTAACAATTAATAATTAACAATTAACATGCCTATGCTCTGACTTTGAGCATAGGCATGTTTCTATTCATACAAGGGTGTACCCAGAAGGGTATAGACCTGATTGTTGTACAGGAGGAGGAGTTGACCATCCCTCAGTATCTTGCGCACGGGAGAAGAGGCATTGCTCGGTATAGTAGTACTCTCGATAGGAGTCAGGGAGCAGTCTATCTCTTTCACCTCTCGTTTGCCTGCATGGGAGCCTTGGGTAGCCGTCGTTTCCAGCACTTCGTAGCAAGCGTCGGCAACAATGTCTGTGATATCCACTGTTTGGTTTTCGCGGGTAGTCCACTGAGTACCGTTGACGAAGATGATATTCAGGTATGCGGCTGTGGTGGTGTACTCGTAGTAGTCTCCCACCTTGGAGGGCATTACAAACCTTGATTCGCCTCCGTCATCCCAAACGTAGGCTGTCTGCGTGTCTGTCCACTCGGGCAGGGGTCGCCAACGGATAGTGATGACAGGCTCGGCGGAAGAGAGCCCCAAGCGATTACTTTCCCATACAGCGGCATTGCGCATGAACTGCCGCACATGTTGCAGGTCTTTCTGCAAATCGGCATTGCCGTAGCCCTTATTCTTCCACCGCTCGGCATCGTTTGCCACGGCTCCTTCGATAGAGGCAACGAAATCTTGCAAGTAGGCATCCAAGTCGGTATTGAAGTCTATGGAATAGTGCTCCCACAGTTCTTTGAGTTTATCCTGAAAGGCAGGGAACTGCGCCAGTTGCGGTGCCCAAGTGTTATGGTGTTCGCGTCCTTCGTAGAAAGGTTGCGTCTTGGAGTTGTTGAGGGAACTGCCGAAGTCCCACACGGGTCCGAAATGCCACTTCTCGGTTTCCCCCATGTCGCGGTAGAGGTAGCAACTGCCGTGGAAGGACTCGTAGTTATCCACGAGTTCCTGCACGAGGAAGAATCGTGCAAGGTCTTCTATATCAAGGTATTGCCACAGTTCTCCGCTCTGCTTGTCGCCATAGATGAGGGTGTTGAGTCGCGTCATCTCGGCGGTAAGGAAATCGGCTTGCGCGGTAGAGAGCACCTCAGGCGTCTTGTAGGTGAAGATGATAGGGCGCCCGTCTCCCTCCGTGATGGAGATATGGGGGTCTGTATCGTAGTTGTCTATCTCTACGAGCCATCCTCCTGTAACGGAATCGGGGTGGGTGCAGAGGTCTTCCTGCTCGGTGATGTTCACGCGGTCTTTGTCCACCCGTATGAGTTCGGTGAGGAAGTAGAGTCCTCGATAGTCGCCATTGAGGACAAGTTCGACGGGTCGCTGCTTGGGTGTCCACGGCAGTTCAAACCTTTCGGAGAGGAAGAAGCCCACGGTATTGCGCATGAAGCCATGGGGGTCGTCAGCATGAGCAAGGAGGGCGAAATGCTTATTGGCTTTCAGTCCGAGCAATGCCGCTTTGCTACTGAGTTTCAGTCGATAGGGTTTCTTGTCGAACGCCGACCATGTCCAATTGCCGCGCCCTTTTATCTGGAGCGGTAACGGACTGTCCTCGGAGCCGAAAGCGACCACAGAGGTGTCGCCCATGGGGTCAAGGTAGTAGGTAGCAGAGAGGTAGGTCTCTTTGTCCACGATGTCTGCTCCGTTCTCGGTATTGACGAAAAGTACGGGGAGCGTTCCCGAATAGGAGACCGCCGACAGCGCAAGCGAGCACAGCATGCTGCATGCAAGAAGAGAAAGGCGTTTCATACGTCAGACAAATTTATAGACTGTCTCACGGTGCCATTTGTCTTTCGGTCGGAGGGCAGTGGAGGGGAAAGCGGGATGATGGATAGCATCGGGGAAGTCTTCCGCCTCGAGGCAGACGGCAGTCTGCACATCGTAGGAGCGTCCGCTCTTGCCGACGTTCTGCTCCACATAGTTGCCGGTATAGACCTGCATGCAAGGACAGTCGGTCCACACCTCCATGGTGCGCGTGCCTCCTTTGAGTACAGCGGCTTTTCGGAGCGTGTGCTCTCCGGTGTTCCATCCCGGGAGCGCCCATCCGTTGTCGATACCTCTTCCTGCTTCGAAGAAGGGGTCGTCTATACGGTCTCCAATCACCACGGGTTCACGGAAGTCCATCGGCGTACCTTCGACGGTAGCCACCTCGCCAGTGGGGAGCGTATCGGCATTGTAGGGGATAAACTCATCGGCGAACACTTGGAGGCTGTGGTCGCGAATGTTGCCTTCTCCCTCTCCCTTGAGGTTGAAATAGGCGTGGTTGGTCAGGTTGATGATGGTGGGAGCGTCGGTCTTGGCGCGGTATTGGATACTGAGCGCATTGTCTCGTCGGAGTTGGTAGCGCACCTGCACTTCGAGATTTCCCGGGAAGCCCTCTTCTCCGTCGGCGGCACGATAGCGGAGGGTGATGGAGTGCTTGTCCTGTGCTATCACATCCCATACCTTATCATTGAAGCCGTGGACGCCTCCGTGGAGGGAATGGGCGCCGCTGTTCTGCGCGAGGCGATAGGTAGCGCCATCAAGCGTGAACTCGGCATTTGCGATACGTCCGGCAGTGCGTCCGCAGACGCCGTTGAAATAGACTTCTTTGGTGAGCCACTCGTCGAGGGTGTTGAAGCCCAGCAGTACGTCCTTCACGTCTCCTGCCGCGTCGGGTACCAGCCAACGCGTGAGTTTGGCACCATAGTTGGTTACTTCTAAACGCATGCCCCCATTACCGATGAGGGTGTAGAAATGGATGTTGTTCATGGGAATATCGTTTTTTGTATTCGGGTGCAAAGATACGAAAAAAAAATTACATGGACAAATTTTCTTTCATTTACCCTGCAAAATGCCTTTTTTCGCGAGAAAGGCTTGCGTATGTCGACAAAAAGCAGTAATTTTGCAGGCGAAAAATACAACACACGATATGTATCAGATGAGAAATTGGTTATTGGTTGGTGCGCTGGCATTGGGTCTTGGCGGATGTGGCGAGCAGGCGTCGGAGTTGGTGATTCTGCATACCAACGACACGCACTCGCAAGTGGAGGCAAAGCGCGACGGGCGGGGCGGCTATGCTGCCCGTATGGCGGTGATAGAGGGGATTAGAGGGACTCTCCCCGACCTCCCTGAAACCACCCCACTGCGCGTTGCTTGTGGGGACCCCGGAAAGGGAGGGAGAAGGAAAGGCGGGCAACAAAGAACCGCAGCAGACAACGTCCTGCTGGTGGATGCGGGGGATTTCTGTCAGGGTACGCCTTACTTCAATTTCTTCCACGGGCGCGTGGAGGTGGATGCCCTAAACAGGATGGGGTATGATGCCGTGACGCTTGGTAACCATGAGTTTGACAACGGGATAGACACGCTGGCGGCAGTGCTGCGAGAGGCGCAGTTTGCGGTGGTATGTGCGAACTATGATGTGTCGGGGACGGCGTTGGAGGGGATAGTGAAGCCCCACACCATCGTGAAGCGAGGCGGGCGAAAGATAGGGATTTTCGGGTTGGGCGTGTATCCGAACAACCTGATTGCGGCAAAGAACTTCGCGGGGATAACGTATCATGCGCCTTACCCCATTGCGCAACAGACGGCAGACGAACTGCGGGCGAAAGGGTGCGACCTCGTGGTGTGTCTCAGTCATATGGGTACCTACCCCGACAAGCCGGAGGACTGCTGCGACACGGAACTGGTGGCGCAGACGCGGAATATCGATATCGTGATAGGCGGACACACCCACAAAGTGTATGACAACCTGCGTATCCGCAACCTTGACGGAAAGGAGGTGCCGGTGTGTCAAATGGGTAAGACGGGGGCGCAAATCGGGAAAATAGTAGTCCATTTTGAGGGAAAACAACTACAAAGTACTGAAAATTTGGACTAAAATTTGCGTATATCAAAAAAAAGCAGTACTTTTGCAGGCGATTTGAGAAAATTTCATGTTCATCATTACATGTTTTTCATTTCATGTTGGTCATTTTATGTTAGACACTGCGTGTAACGTGAAACGAAAAACAGGGACTGACCAACGTGAAACAACCACAAGAATTGAACAACAATTATTTTATTAACTAAATTATTATAACAATGTCTGAAGTAGAATCGAAAGTACGCGCCATTATCGTTGATAAACTGGGTGTGGATGAGAGCCAAGTAACTCTTGAGGCTAACTTCCAAACCGACCTGAATGCTGACTCTCTGGACACCGTAGAACTCATCATGGAGTTTGAGAAAGAGTTTGGTATTTCGATTCCCGATGAGGATACTCAAAAGGTAACGACGGTAGGTGACGCTATTAAGTACATTGAGCAAGCACTGGCATAATCGCCAACAGAAATTTTGTTTACGAGCATCCCGAAATTCGGGACGCTCGTGATTTGCGTGATAATAACGTGAACTCGAAATACGGTACTTATACACGGAAAGGACGATGATTTTTTCTCAACAAAAATTCCCAAAAATTGTCCAAATATTTTTTTGTTAACATATAATTTTCGTGTAATTAGTCATTAATTTATTACCAAAAACCTAATTAGTTGGTCAGTGGTCAGTGATTAGTGGGTAATCAGTCTTTCATCTTTCATCCTTCATCTGTTTTGAGACGCGTAGTAGTAACGGGCATAGGAGCGGTAACGCCGATAGGTAATAATGCGGCGGATATGTGGCAAGCCATGGTGGCGGGCAAGAGCGGCGTGGCACCTATCACGCAGTTTGACGCCACGCTGTTTCGTACCCGATTTGCAGGCGAGGTGAAGGACTTTGACCCCTCCGCCATCTTGGATAAGAAAGAGGCTCGAAGGCTTGACCGTTATGCGCAGTTCACGCTGGTGGCAGCCGATGAGGCACTTCGCGACGCGGGCTTGTTAGACGAGAACGGGCAATGCACGGCGACGGGAGCGGGTGTGATTTGGGGCAGCGGCATGGGCGGTCTGCAGTCGTTCGAGAACGAGAGCCTTGACTTTGCCCGCGGCGACGGGACACCACGATTCAACCCCTTCTATATTCCGAAAGTCATTCTGAGTATCGGCGCGGGGCATATCTCGTTGCGCTACGGGGTGAAAGGTATGAGTTTTGCCGTATCGTCGGCATGCGCTTCGTCCACTCACGCCATGTTACAGGCTTTCGACCAGATACGGCTCGGGCGCGCGGATGTGATTATCACCGGCGGTGCAGACGCGGATGTAACCCGCCTCGGCATAGGGGGCTTCAATGCTATGCATGCGCTATCCACCCGCAACGACTCGCCTGAGACTGCCAGCCGACCGTTCTCCGCTTCGCGAGACGGCTTCGTGTTGGGCGAGGGAGCAGGCTGTCTTATCTTGGAGGAGTTGGAGCACGCCAGAGCGCGCGGGGCGAAGATTTACGCCGAGGTAGCAGGCGGGGGGATGACCTCCGATGCGTATCACCTGACGGCGCCCGACCCGAGCGGAGACGGGGCACAACGCGTGATGAAGATGGCGATAGAGGATGCAGGGATTCAGCCAACGGAGGTGGATTATATCAACACGCACGGCACCTCCACGCCTCTGGGCGATATAGCCGAACTGAAAGCCATTCAGGCAGTGTTCGGAGAACATGCGTACCAACTGAGTATCGACTCCACGAAGTCAATGACCGGGCACCTGCTAGGGGCTACGGGCGCCGTGGAGGCACTGGCGTGTTTGCTCGCATTGCGCGATGGCATCGTGCCGCCCACCATCAACCACGAGGAGGGAGACGAGGACGAGAACATAGACTATCGACTCTATCTGACATTCAACAAAGCACAATATCGCAGTATGCGCTATGCGCTGACCAACACCTTCGGGTTCGGCGGACACAACGCGAGCATGCTGCTCAAGAAATGGGAGGAATAGTCCTCTCTATAACCAAATTAAATTAAAGGTATTTGTCGTATGATTACAAGCAAAATCGGTGAGAACGCAGGTTTAATCTGGAATGCACTGCAAGGCGGTGCTCTCACCACCAAAGCACTGAAGAAAGCCACCAAACTGAAAGAGGCTGACTTGAACATGGCTCTTGGCTGGCTCGCACGCGAGGGTAAAGTAACCTTCGAGGTAGCAGACGAAGTAACTGTTGCATTAGCATAAGTTTGTTTTTCGGATAAAGGATGAAGGATAAAAGATAAAAGACTCAATAGTTTCGACTATGCGTATTTTGGGGTAGGTGTATCTACCGCGGGCGAGACGCCCTCGTCCCCAGTTATAAGTCTTTAATCCTTCATCCTTAAATCTTTGTTCTAAAAGAAAATCCATGAACGTAGCGATAGTGGGCGCATCGGGCGCCGTTGGGCAAGAATTGCTTAAAGTGCTGGAAGAAAGACACTTCCCCGTTACCGAACTTCGGCTATTCGGTTCCTCACGTAGTGCAGGAACCGCGTATTGTTTTTGTGGGAAAGAGATTAAAGTGGAGTTGCTGGAGCATGGTGACGCATTCAAAGGAATAGACATTGTATTTGCATCGGCGGGGGCATCCGTCTCGCGTGAGTACGCAGAGGACATCACCCGCCATGGTGCAATCCTGATAGATAACTCATCGGCATTCCGTATGGATACGGATGTGCCACTGGTGGTGCCGGAGGTGAATGCGTCAGACGCGCTGTGCCGTCCGCGCAACATCATCGCCAACCCCAACTGCACGACCATTCAGATGGTGGTGGCGCTGCAAGCCATAGAGCGGCTGAGCCATATCCGGCGCGTGCATGTATCGACGTATCAAGCGGCGAGCGGCGCGGGCGCACAGGCGATGGCGGAACTGGAAGAGCAGTATCGACAAGTGCTGGCAGGCGAGGAGCCGACCGTGCAGAAGTTCGCTTACCAATTGGCATTCAACCTGATACCGCAGATAGACGTCTTCACCGACAACGGTTACACCAAAGAGGAGATGAAGATGTACAACGAGACCCGCAAAATCATGCACTCCAACATCGAGGTGTCTGCTACTTGCGTGCGTGTGCCCTCGTTGCGTGCTCATTCGGAAGCCGTGTGGGTGGAGACAGAGCGACCTGTCAGTGTGGAGGAAGCCAAGCAGGCTTTTGCGACCTCGGAAGGCTGTGTACTGATGGATAATCCCGCAGAGAAGGAATACCCGATGCCGCTTTTCCTGAGCGGCAGAGACGAGGTGTTCATCGGGCGCGTTCGCAGCGACCTGAGCAACCCTAACGGACTGAGTTTCTGGTGTGTGAGCGACCAGATACGCAAAGGTGCCGCGCTGAATGCCGTGCAGATAGCGGAATATCTGATAAAAGCGTGAAGATGGAGCAGGCTATTCACAGCAATATAGAGATTATGGCGCCGGTGGGGTGCTGGGAGTCGTTGGCGGCTGCTATACAGGCAGGTGCCACCAGCGTGTATTTCGGCATTGAGCACCTGAATATGCGGGCGCGTTCGTCTGCCAACTTCACCACGGAGGATATGCACAAGATAGTAGGTATCTGCCGCGAGGCAGGGGTGAAGACCTACTTGACGCTCAACACCGTGATGTACCCCGAAGACCTGCCGCTGATGCGCGAGATAGTGGATAATGCCAAAGCCGCAGGCGTGAGCGCCATCATCGCCAGCGACATCGCTGCCATGCAGTATGCCAACCAACAGGGCGTGGAGGTGCACCTCTCTACCCAACTGAACATCGCCAATACCGAGGCACTGCGTTTCTATGCGCAGTTTGCCGATGTGGTGGTGCTGGCGCGGGAACTGAACATGGAGCAGGTGGCGGCTATCCACCGCGATATTGAGGAGCAACATATTTGCGGTCCACATGGGGAGGAATTGCGCATCGAGATGTTCTGCCACGGCGCGTTGTGCATGGCGGTGTCGGGGAAGTGCTATCTGAGCCTGAATAACCTCAACCACTCCGCCAACCGCGGGGCGTGTATGCAGGTTTGCCGACGCGGTTATATCGTGAAAGACAAAGAGTCGGACCTTGAACTGGAAGTGGATAACCAGTATATCATGTCGCCCAAAGACCTGAAAACCATCCATTTCCTCAATAAGATGTTGGACGCGGGTGTGCGTGTGTTGAAGATAGAGGGACGTGCTCGCGGCGCGGAATATGTATCGACGGTGGTCAGTTGCTACCGCGAGGCGGTAGAGGCATGGCAGCGAGGCGAGTATGCCGATGACGCAGTGATTGAGCCGAAGATAACCGACTGGAACGAGCGATTGGCGCGGGTGTTCAACAGAGGATTTTGGGACGGGTACTACCAAGGACAGCGCTTGGGCGAGTGGACGCACCACTACGGCAGTCAAGCCACGCGCAAGAAAGTGTATGCAGGCAAATGTACCAACTATTTCAAGAACATCTCCGTGGCAGAGTTCGCGCTGGAAGCCGTGGCGGAACTGAGAGAAGGCGATGAGTTGCTCATCACCGGAGAGACCACCGGCGCATACGAACTGGTGGCGCACGATTTGCACGACGAAGCGGGGAAGCCGGCGCAGAGCGTGCAGAAAGGCACACTTTTTGCTGTGAAAACGGACAGACCCGTTCGAAGGAATGATAAACTGTTTTTGTTGGAACAAGGAACCAAGAACCAGGAACAAAGAACAAAGACTGAATAGTTTCAACTCTGAGAACTGACCACTAATAGTCCCGATGGTTCGGGGCGCCCCCGGACACTAATCACTGACCACTAACCACTAACCACTATCAATGCACTATCGCACATATTGTCTCCTTTCTCTTCGCCGTGGGTGGCGTGGGTGATGTTAGGATTAGCCATCTGCGCCATCTCGGCAGGGGTATTTCAGCCTGCCGTGATTCGTCAGGGGTTCGTGAGCCTATTCAGCAAGGTGGAGCGGTCGTATAACGACTCACCGATGAACTACGTCGGGCAGGTGTTGCTCTTTGTGTTCAGGGCAGGTATCGTGGGGATGGCTATCTATCTATTTACCTACAACAGCGACCTAGCCACGCATACCGATGGCGGTGAGTTCCTGTTTGGTCGCTATATGACGATTATGGGTGCTGTGGCAGCCATGGAGGTAGCGAAATACCTTGTCTCGTTGCTGCTCAATTATACTTTTCAACTCTCGCGCCAGTTTGCTCCGCTGTTTACCCACTATACATACGTGAGCACGAGTATCTGCTGCGTGCTCTACCCTCTCCTACTGCTGATTATCTACTTTGGCAACCAAGCGCTGACCACCATTGGCTTGTGCGTTATGATGGGCTTGTGTTGGCTGGTGCTGTTTATCAAATGGGTACGCGTGTTTTTCACGGATATAGCGTCTGTAATCTATGTGGTATTGTATATATTAACCATTGAGGTACTCCCCCTCCTCACATTAACCTATATATTTTCATGATAAAGAAGATTCTGATTTCCCAGCCTCGTCCAGCCACGGAGCGCAATCCATACAGTGCGCTGGAAAAGCAGTTTGGTGTAGCATGCGAGTTTCGTCAGTTGATTCATGTGGAAGGCTTGAGCGCCCGCGAGTTTCGCCAGCAGCATATCAACCCGCTGGACTATACGGCAGTGATACTCAACTCGAAGTTGGGGGCAGACCATTATTTCCGTTTGTGTGAAGAGATGCGGCTGAATGTGCCTGATTCGATGCACTACTATTGTATCTCTGAGACAGTGGGCAACTACCTGCAGAAGTTCATTCAGTTTCGCAAGCGCAAGGTCTTCTATTCGGAGAAGAATAAGTTTGAAGACCTGCTGCCGGCAATGTACCGTCGCCCGAATGAAAAATACCTGATGGTGCTTTCGGATATACACACGGAGGAGCAGATAAACATGTTTGCGGAGCATAAGATAGAGGTGAAGCCTGCGGTGATGTATCGCACCGTCTCCACCCAATGGGGCGATGAGCCGTTTGACTACGACATGATAGCGCTGTTCACTCCCGCGGGCGTGCGCTCTATCCGCGAGAACTTCCCCGAGTGGCAACAAGGGAATACCGTGATTGCCGCTTTCGGTGCAAGCACGGTGCAGGCGTTGGAAGATGCGGGTTTCCGCGTGGATATCAAAGCCATGCCCGCCGCAGAGTTTCAGTCGCTGCCCATCGCGATAGCCGACTATTTAGAGAAGCATAATGCCTGATTGCAGTTTCCATAAGTGTGAGCGCCTATGCGGTCAGATGCGCATACAAGCGTTGTATAAAGAGGGCAAGCGGTTTGTGGCTTGGCCCTTGCGCGTTTCGTATATGCCCACGCCGGAGGCTGCCACTACGCAAGTGCTGATTTGGGCACCGAAATCGCTCTTCAAGCACGCGGTGGACAGGAATCGTATGCGCAGGCTGATGCGCGAAGCCTATCGCACGCAGAAAGACCTGCTGCCCGCGGATAGGCACTATCAGATAGCGTTCAACTATATGGATAAGACCGAGCAACCGCTACCCGTTATTGAGAAAGCGATGCGGAAAGCGATGAGAACGATAAACTCCGTGTAAGAAAGCCTCTGCGAGGCTGTAAAAAAGTAAATGTACGAAAGCCCTACGGGCTGTACACGGAGTGAAACGGAGTTCCATACACGAAGTTTTTTACACGGAGCGAAGCGAAGTTTAATACACGAAGTTGATAATGAAGAAACTGATTCGACAGATATTTCTCTTGCCGGTGTATTTCTACCGCTATTGTATCTCGCCTCTGACACCACCGTCGTGCCGCTATACGCCGACTTGTAGTCAGTATATGGTGGAGGCAGTGCTGAAATACGGTATCTTCAAAGGCGGCTGGCTGGGTATCAAGCGTATCCTACGCTGTCATCCATGGGGAGGAAGCGGCTACGACCCGGTACCATAGAAAGCCCCTATGGGGCTTGTAAAGAACTCCGTGTTAGAAAAGCCTCTGCGAGGCTGTAAGAAAGTAAATGTACAAAAGCCCTACGGGCTGTACACGGAGCGAAGCGGAGTTCCTTACACGAAGTTTCCTACACGGAGCAAAACGAAGTTCCCTACACAAAGTTCATTTTATGCGAATTGATATTATTTCTGCTTGTCCGGAATTGCTGGAATCGCCGCTGAACCACTCTATCGTGCAGCGGGCGAAGGACAAGGGTTTGGCTGAGATATACGTGCATAACCTACGCGACTACACCTTGGATAAACACCGCAAGGTGGATGATTATGCGTTCGGCTTTGGTGCGGGGATGGTGCTGCAGATAGAGCCTATCGACCGTATCATTACCAAACTGACCTCGGAGCGCCACTACGATGAGATTATCTTCACTGCGCCCGACGGGGAGCGCTTCACGCAGAAGGAAGCCAACCGCCTGTCGCTGGCGGAGAACATCATCATCCTCTGCGGGCACTACAAGGGCGTTGACCAGCGCGTGCGCGACCATCTCATCACCAAGGAATACACCATCGGCGACTTTGTGCTCACGGGCGGCGAGATGCCGGCGGCAATCATGACTGATGCTATTGTGCGCCTGCTGCCCGGCGCGATAGGTGATGTGGAGAGTGCGCTCAACGACTCGTTTCAAGACGGCTTGCTGGAGCCCGGGGTATATACGCGCCCGGCGGAGTACAAGGGCTGGCGAGTGCCGGATATCCTGCTCTCGGGGCATCAGGCAAAGATAGAGGAGTGGCTCTATGAAGAGTCGCTGCGCCATACCCGCGAACGCCGACCGGATTTGTTAGGGGAAGAGTAAACAGTCTGTTCGGTTATGTCTCCTGTATTAGTACTTACTATCATTTTTGCGTATTTCGCGTTGCTGTTTGCGGTGTCGTATGTAGCGGGGCGGAAGACAGACAGCGTGGGATTTTATACGGGCAACCGCAGCAACCACTGGCTGCTGGTGGCGATGTCCACGATAGGGGCAGCGATGTCGGGGGTTACGTTCGTGAGCGTGCCGGGCATGGTGGGCACCAGCGGCTGGGGCTATATGCAGATGGTGCTGGGATTCACGGTGGGGCAGTTGGTATTGGCATACGGGCTGGTGCCACTCTACTACAAGCATAATCTGACTTCTATCTATCAGTATTTGCAACAGCGTTTGGGCATGCACTCGTACAGGACGGGGGCATGGTTTTTCTTTATCAGCAAGATGTTAGGGGCGAGTGTGCGGCTGTTTATCGTTACAGAGGTGCTGCAACTGCTGGTGTTTGCGCCGTTAGGAGTGCCTTATTGGGCGAATGCGGTGTTTGCCGTTGGTATTGCGTATCTGTGTACGTTTCGCGGGGGTGTGAAGTCGCTGGTGTGGACGGATTTGCTGAAGACGATTTGTATGATTGGGTCGGTGGGATTGTGTATCTGGTTTATCCTGCGAGCGTTGCCGGAGGGATTTTGTTCTTCCCCGCCCCCTAACCCCCTCCCCGCAAAGTTCACCCCACTGCGCGTTGCTTGCGGGGACCCCGAGCGCGGGGCGGGGGAGTTTGTGAATACCGGAACTTCTTTGCCGCGGATGTTTTATTTTGATGACCCGAAAGACGGGAATTATTTTTGGAAACAGTTTGTGGCGGGTATTGTATTGCTAATTGGCACCACGGGTATTGACCAAGACATGATGCAGCGGACGCTGTCTTGCCGCAACTACCGTGATAGTCAGAAGAATATCCTATTGGGTGCAGGTATGCAGGTGGTGGTTATTGGGCTGTTTCTGTTCTTGGGGTATCTACTGTATGCGTATGCAGACAAGATGGAGATAGCCTTGCCGGCGAATCCCGATGACGTGTTTCCCTATTTGGCTACGGGCGGCTATTTCCCGACGATTGTAGGGGTGCTGTTTATCATCGGTTTTATTGCTTCCGCTTATTCGTCTGCCTGCGGCGCACTGACGGCATTGACAACGTCGTTTAGTGTGGACATAGTGGGAGACCCACCCCTACCCTCCCTACAAAGGGAGGGAGAAAATAAGTTACCACCTTCTACTAAAATTCTATTTATTCGCAGGGTTCGAGATAATGTCCTTGGAAGGAGTGTTATTCATTTCTGTATGGCGGCGGTGATGGCGGGGTGTATCATGGTGATTCACTTGCTGAATAACGACTCGGTGATACAAACGGTGTTCTTAGTGGCGAGTTACACATATGGTCCGCTGCTGGGCATGTTTGCATTTGGGATACTGACCAAATGGCAGGTACGCGACCGTTGGATTCCGCTGATAGCCATCGCGGCTCCCGTGATTACCTATATCATTGATATTCATTCCGCGGTATGGTTCAACGGATACGTTTTCTCCCACGAGCGGCTGCTGCTGAATGCCGCATTGACCTTTATAGGATTGATAGCGTTGAAGAAATAATTATATCACATTTGTGTATTTGGAATAATTTTTGTACCTTTGCAGGCAGAAACAGAAATCAGTCAAACCTTACTGACATAAAACCTTACAGACATGGCAGAAATTAGTACAGAGAAATTGGTGGATACGATTATTGAGGGTATCCAGAATCGCAAAGGAGAACGCATTGTAACGATAGACTTGCGGAAGATAAAAGAGGCTCCTGCGGAGTACATGGTGATAGCAGAAGGCAACAGCAACACGCAGGTGGCAGCCATTGCCGACGAGGTGGACGACCATGTGCGCACGGAGACGCATGTGCATCCGCTGAGCGTGGCAGGCATGGAGAATGCAGAGTGGGTGGCAATGGATTATGGCACGGTTTTTGTCCATATCATGCAGCGTGAGCCCCGCGCGTACTACGACATTGAACACCTGTGGGAAGACGGGGTGGTGAAAGAACTATAGGACCCACCCCAACCCTCCCTACAAAGGGAGGGAGATGACCCACCCCATCCCTCCCTGAAGCCACCCCACTGCGCGTTGCTTGTGGGGACCCCGGAAAGGGAGGGAGAATAATAATACTTTTGTCTAACTAAACTAATCTCTTGCTCCCTCCCTTGTAGGGAGGGATGGGGAGAGTCCTATTATGAGTGAACAAAATCCTAATCCTTCTAACAACAATTTCCCGAACATGAAACCGAACAACCAAAAGCCCAGCCGTTGGCGTTGGGTGAGTTGGCTGTTGTATAGTGTAGCGTTTTTTCTGCTGGCGATATGGATGTTCGGCGGCGATGCAGGCAGTACTGCCAGCAAAGAGTTGAGTTACACGAAGTTTGTAGCATATATCGAGAACGATGCCGTGAAAGACATCACGGTGTATGACGATAACCGTGCGAAAGCGTTGGTGAAGCCGCAGAGTTACGTGCTGGTGTTCGGCGACCAAGGCAAGGGCGAGCAGGCGAAAGGCGAGGTGGCTTCGCAGATTCCGTCGGTGGAGGAGTTCTCGAAATACCTCGACGGCGTGAACAGTGCGCGCAAGGCGGCAGGCAAGGTGGCGATAGACGTGCGGTATGAGAAGTCGAAAGACTACTGGTATCTGATATTAGTGAACATCCTGCCCTTTGCGCTGATGATACTCTTCTTCGTGTGGATTAGCCGCGGCATGGGTGCAGCGGCAGGCGGCGCAGGCGGTATCTTCGGCGTAGGGAAGGCGAAAGCGCAGGTGTATGATAAAGAGAAGAAAGACAAGGTTACTTTCAAGGATGTGGCGGGTCTGTACGGCGCGAAGCAGGAGGTGCAAGAGATAGTGGCTTTCCTGAAGAACCCGAAGAAATACACGGACTTGGGCGGTAAGATACCCAAGGGTGCGCTGCTGGTAGGTCCTCCGGGGACGGGTAAGACGCTGCTGGCAAAGGCAGTGGCAGGCGAGGCGGATGTGCCATTTTTCTCGATGTCGGGTAGCGACTTCGTGGAGATGTTCGTGGGCGTGGGTGCGAGCCGTGTGCGCGACCTGTTCCGCCAAGCGAAAGAGAAAGCACCGTCTATCATCTTCATCGATGAGATAGATGCGATAGGTCGTGCGCGTGGAAAGAACGCGATGATGAGCGGCGGTAACGACGAGCGCGAGTCCACGCTCAACCAGTTGCTGACGGAGATGGACGGCTTCGGCACCAACTCGGGCGTTATTATCCTTGCGGCGACGAACCGCGCAGACGTGCTGGATGCGGCGCTGCTGCGTGCAGGTCGCTTCGACAGGCAGATACATGTGGAGTTGCCGGACTTGCAGGAGCGCAAGGAGATATTCGGCGTGCACCTGCGTCCGCTGAAGTTAGACGATAGTTTGGATGTAGATTTCCTCGCCAAGCAGACGCCCGGGTTCTCGGGTGCGGACATCGCCAATGTATGCAATGAGGCGGCGCTTATCGCTGCGCGCAACGAGCATAAGGCGGTGGGCAAGCAGGATTTCATGGATGCGGTGGACCGTATCATCGGCGGCTTGGAGCGCAAGACGAAGATTATGACCGCGGAGGAGAAGAAGTCGATAGCCTACCACGAGGCGGGGCATGCGACGATATCGTGGATGTTGCGTTGGGCGAACCCGCTGGTGAAGGTAACGATAGTGCCTCGCGGGCAGGCGTTGGGCGCGGCATGGTACTTGCCGGAGGAGCGCCAACTGACCAACAAAGAGCATATCTTGGACGAGTTATGCTCGCTCTTGGGCGGTCGCGCGGCAGAGCAGTTGTTCCTCGGCCAGACCTCTACGGGTGCGCTGAACGACCTTGAGCGTGCAACGAAGCAGTCGTATGCGATGGTGGCGTACTACGGCATGTCGGAGAAGTTGAAAGACGTGAGTTTCTACGACTCCACAGGGCGCTATGACTACGGTTTCGCAAAGCCGTATTCGGAGACGACGGCGGAAGTGATAGACCAAGAGACGCAGGCGATCATCGCAGAGCAAATGGCGCGCGCAAAGCAGATACTGGAAGAGCACGCAGAGGGGCACCACGCGCTGGCTGACTTGCTGATAGAGAAAGAGGTGATCACCTCGGAGGATGTGGAGCGCATCTTGGGTCCCCGCCCGTGGAAGAGCCGAGGGGATGAGATACTCAGCGAAAGCCCTGCGGGCTGTGAGGAAGTTCCTACGGAACTGTAAAGAACTACGTGTAAGAAAGCCTCTTCGAGGCTGTAAGAAAGTAAATGTACAAAAGCCCTGCGGGCTGTACACGGAGCGAAGCGGAGTTACATACACGAAGTTCATTACACGAAGTTAATTACACGGAGCAAAGCGGAGTTACATACACGAAGTGAATTATATGAAACGGTTCTCATTGATTTTCTGCCTGTTGGCAGTGGCGTTGCTCGGGTATGGGCAAGCAAAGTATGTGTTCTATTTTATCGGCGACGGCATGGGCACGAATCAGGTGCTGGGTACGGAGATGTACTTGTCGGAGTTGAAAGGCGAGATTGGCAGGGAGCGTCTGTGCATGACGCAGTTCCCCTATTCGGGTCAGGCGGCAACGTTCTCTGCGAGCAACGGTATCACCGACTCGTCTGCGGCAGGCACCTGCCTCGCGAGCGGGAAGAAGACCAACAATGGTGTGCTGGGGCAGGACGCAGAGGGACAGGATGTCAGGACGGTAGCGGAGATATTGAAAGCGCAAGGCTGGGGCGTGGGTATCATGACCTCGGTGGCGATTGACCATGCTACCCCGGGCGCGTTCTACGCCCATGTGCCGAGCCGCGAGATGTACTACGAGATAGGCAAACAATTGGCCTTCTCCGACTTCGACTTCTTCGGCGGGGCTGCATTTCATCAACCCAATCCGAAAGGTGGTACGGGCAAGCGCGTGAACCTCTACGACCTCTGCGAGGAGCAGGGCTACACGCTGGCGCACGGCTTTGAGGAGGCACAACGACTGATGGACGCGAAGAAGATGATACTCATGCAGAGCACCGACGGCATCGACCGCAACAAACCGTCGTACAACATCCCCTATGCCATTGACCGCAAGGCGGACGACCTCACGCTGGAGCAGATAGTGCAGACGGCTATACCGTTCCTGAGCGGTAAGTACGAGCGTTTCTTTATGATGGTGGAGGGCGGCATGATAGACTATGCGAGCCACGGCAACGATGCTGCCACGGCGTTCGGCGAGGTGATAGCGATGGATGAGGCGTTGCGCGTGGCATACGCGTTCTATCAGGCGCACCCCGACGAGACGCTGATAGTGGTTACCGCCGACCACGAGACGGGCGGCTTGGCGCTGGGGAATAGCGACTACACGCTGAACCTGCAACTGCTGCAGCACCAACGCTGCTCGGCTTGGATACTCTCGGACAAGGTCTCTGCGTTGTTCAAAGGCAAGAAGCAACCCAAATGGGAGGACGTGAAGCAGGTACTCACAGAGAGCCTCGGGCTGTATACGCAGGTGGAGGTAACGGCGGAGGAAGACGCAGCGCTGCAAGAGGCATACAAGAAAGCCGTTTCGCACAAAGGTAATGACATGAAGACGATGTACAAGGACATCAACGAGATAGGCGCGCTGGCGGTGAAGATGCTCAACGACAAGAGCAAGATAGGCTGGACGACGCATGCCCATAGCGCGCACGCCGTGCCTATCTTCGCCGTGGGTGTAGGGGCGTCGCGCTTCTCCGGATGGCACGACAACAGCGACATCGCGAAGTTGATTCTGCGCGCCACGGGCACCCGATAAAGACCGCTCGCAGGCTCGCTGAAAGATAAAGGATAAAAGATAAAAGACTTATTAGTCTCGACTATGAGAGGCTAATAAGTCTTTTTTTGTTGTCTTGGTTCTTCATCATCTCTTGTTCAAGATGATGGCGAAGCCGCCTGCGGCGGGCATGGGGATGGTGAGGCGGTCGGATTGTCGGCAGTGGATGGTGTCGATACGGTAGGCATAGGGGTTGGTCTGCCAGTCGGCATCGGCGGCGTCGCGGTAGATGGTGGCGGTGTAGGTGGTGCCCGGCTCCAAGAAAGAGAAGTCGATGGTCAGTTCACGCGGGTTCTCGTCGGTGATACCGCCCACGTACCAATCATCGGAGTGGCGGTCTTGGCGGGCAAAGACGCAGTAGTCGCCTATGCGTCCGTCCAGCAGAATAGACTGCTTCCAGTCGCAGGGCACTTGCTCTATGAAAGAGAAGGCATCGGGGTGCCGGAGGTAGTTCTCCGGCAGGTCGCAAGCCATCTGCAAGGGTGAGTAGAAGCAGACGAAGAGTGCCAGTTGGTTCATGAGTGTAGCATGGGCGCGGGTGTTCGGGTTGTTGGGATTGTCGAAGTTGAACACGCCCGGGGTGTAATCCACCGGACCACACAAGATACGCGTGAAGGGCAAGACCGTAGCATGCTCGGCGGGGCTGCCGCCGTCGCCTGCCCAAGCGTTCCACTCCTGTCCGCGCACACCCTCCTGCGTCATTAGGTTCGGATAGGTGCGCTGCAAGCCCGTGGGCATGACAGGCTCGTGGTTGTCGATGGACACTTGGTATTTCGCCGCGGTCTCAATGACGCGGCGGTAGTGGCGCACACCTGCCTGACTCTTGTTCCACTGCAAGCCGTCCACGGTATGGATGACGGGCGACACATAGCCCGTCTTGACCACGTGGATGTTGTGGGCTTGCGCGTAAGCAAACGCCTTGTCTAACTGCGGCTCGTACTCGTCCGCTCGTCCGCCCGTCTCATGGTGCCCTATCATCTCCACACCGAGTTGGTAGGAGAGTCGCGTGATGGAGTCGATGTCGAAATCAGGGTACGGTATGTCGTACTCAAAATGCTTGGGTACGGGGTTCACCCACGTCTCCCATCCTTCGTTCCATCCCTCCGCGAGCACGCCTCCGAAGCCGTGTCGGGCGGCGAACTGCATGTAGCGGGTCATGTTGGCGGTGGTAGCGCCGTGGGTAGGCGATTGGTGCCACGTCATGGTGCCGAGGTGCATTCCCCACCATATCCCGATGTATTTCATCGGTTTAATCCACGAGGTGTCCTCTATGCGGCAGGGCTCGTTGAGGTTGAGCATGATACGCGAGGCGACCAAGTCGGGGAGGGTGCGGGTTAGGATAAGCATGCGCCAAGGGAGACCCTCTAAATCTCCCTTAAAGGGAGACTTTTGTAAGTGTGCTGCTGTGCCGTCGGCTAATGGGGTGAGGTAGGTGTGGATGGTCTGTCCGTTGCAGTAGAGGTTCTGTGCGGGGTAGTCGGTGAGGGCTGCCTCGTGCAAGAAACCGTAGGAGCCATCGGGAAACTCAAGGGTGAGGGGCGAGCAGAGGGTGTCTTGCTTTTGGCTGATAGGCGCCTTCTGCCACAGCGCCTCATAGTACTCTGTCCGCCACGGGATAGACCATGCTTGCGGTTCGGAGGCGAAAGCGTAGGCGGAATGCTCGTCCATCACGAGGAAGCAGCTGAGTTTCTTCTGCTCGGGGAAGGCGTAGCGGAATGCCATGCCGTCGTTGAAGAGGCGGAAGATGATGTTCATCCGAATGCCAGTGCGGTGTTGCAGGCGGACAGTGAGTTGGGTATGGCGGTCGCGTATGAACTGCTCTTCTCCCCAAACGGTCTCCCACACCGTGTCGCAAGAGGCGGTGTCGGTGGCGAGCAGGCGCATGCTATTTGACAAATTGACTATTTGACGATTTGACGATTGGTCGATGGCGATGGTCATGCCCAAGGCGGAAGGGAGCAGGACAGCCGTATCTTGTCGGCTGAGCGAGTATTGCGGCTCGCCTTTGGCTGTGAGCGAGAAGGTGAGTCGGAGGTTGCCGTCGGGCGAGGCAATACGCTGAACGGGTTTGGCATACGCGCCGGACAGGGCAAGGAGGCATAGCGCCACGGGTATGCCGATACGGAGGAAAGGTACAGGGAGGTGTTTCATAGGAGAGATATTGACGGTAAATCGTTGGCTTATAGTCTCGTTATAGTCTCTGCAATCACTAACTAATCACTAACTAATCGCTAACTAATCACTAACTAATCACTAACTAATCATTAACTAATCATTAACTATAGTCTCGGGGGAGTCTCGGCAGAGACAGGGGCTGTCTAACAAGTTTAGTTGGGCAGTCTCTTTTGGTTTGTGAATGGCTTATAAGGGGCTGAAATCACCGCAAAAACCTTCGTTTTGTTCCAAAACGCCCGTCCCGACAAGTCGGGGCGTCCCCAGTAAAAGACTTGTTAGACAGCCCCTTGTCGGTATGCTTTGGTTTAGAGCGGGCGGATGGTGATGGCATAGCCGCCTGAGGGAGCCTCGTAGATTTTCAGTTTGGTCTTGCTATTTACCTTCTTGGTGGAGATGGTGTATGCCTGCGGGTTGGTCAGGTAGTGCGCATCCTTGGCATCTTGGTAGATAGTGGCGACATACTGTTTGCCTGCGGGGAGGAAGTCGAGGGAGATAGTGGATGTGCGCGCCTCTTTGCCGCAGGTGCCTCCCACGAAGTACTCGTCTTTGCCCTTGGTCTTACGCGCCACGGTGATGTAGTCCAGCGGCTCGGCTTCGAGGTACCACGATTGGTCCCAGTCGAGCGCCACATCGCAGATGAATCGGAAGGCGTCGGGGAATCGTTCGTAGTTCTCGGGGACATCGGCAGCCATCTGCAAGGGCGAGTACATGGTTACGTAGAGCGCGAGTTGGTTGCAGAGGGTGGTGTTGCAATGGTTGGGGTTGTTGGGCGACATCTTGCTCATATCCATCTCGAAGATACCCGGGGTGTAGTCCATCGGTCCACCGTTGAGGCGCGTGAAGGGGAGGATACAGGTGTGTCCGGGCTGAATGCCCATCGTGGCTTGGTACTCGGTGCCCATAGCCGACTCGTTGCCGATGAGGTTGGGATAGGTGCGGCAGAGCCCTGTGGGTCGCACTGCCTCGTGGGCATTGACCATGACATGGTACTTCGCGGCTTTCTCGATGCAATAGAGGTAGTGGTTGTTGACCCACTGGGAGTAGTGGGTCTCGCCCCGCGGCACGATATTGCCCACATAGCCGGACTTCACGGCGGGGTAGTCGTAGCGGTTCATGAACTGATATGCTGTATCGAGATGGCGCTCGTAGTTGCGGATGGAAGCAGAGGTCTCGTGGTGCATAATCATCTTGACGCCCTTTGCCTTAGCGTAGTCGTGGATACGCTCCACGTCGAAGTCGGGGTAAGGCGTTACGAAGTCGTAAACATAGTCTTTCTGATTGCCGAGCCAGTCTTCCCATCCGATATTCCAGCCCTCTACGAGCACGCCATCGAAGCCGTACTTGGCGGCGAAATCGATGTAGCGGAGGACGTTCTCGGTGGTAGCGCCGTGGTTTCCGTGGGGCGTTACCTTGGTGTAGTCGGTCTTGCCGATTTGCACGGAGGGGAGGTCGTTGGTGTAGGACCACGCCTTGCTCCAGTTAATCATCTCCCACCATACGCCAATGTATTTCATGGGTTTGATCCACGAGGTGTCCTCTATTCGGCAGGGCTCGTTGAGGTTGAGCGTCATGCGGTTGGCAAGGATTTGTCGGGTGTCGGTCGCCACCTGTACGGTTCGCCACGGGCTTTGGCAGGGGGCTTGCATGTAGCCTTTGTTGCCGATAGCATCGGGCGAGAGATGGGAGGTGAAGACGAAGGTGGTGTCGTTGAGGTCGAGGTGCATGCAGGCGTAGTTGACGAGCGCCGCCTCGTGGATGGTGAGCCACACGCCGTTGTCGGTGCGGAGGAGGAGGGCGGTCTGCACGCCGGTCTTGGAGAAGCCGCGCTGGCTGACGTTGCCCACGCGTGTGGCATCGCTCAGGCTGCGGATTTCACTCAGGCGCGAGCGGGTGTATTCGTACTCCTGCGTGTCGTAATCGCCTGAAATCCAGTAGGCAGTGATGTCGCCCGGCATGGCAAACTCGGTCTGCTCTTCGCGGATGGTGAAGTAGTTGAGCCCGAGCAGCGGGAACTCGTAGCGGAACGCCAAGCCGTCGTCGAAGAGGCGGAAGCGCAGGCGGATATAGCGGTTCTGCGGGACTTGCTTGAGGTGGACAAGGAGTTCGTTGTAGTGGTTGCGGATGTCGCGCTCCTCGCCCCAAACGGGTTGCCATGTCTCGTCGAAGGTGCTGCGGTCGGCGCCCACCTGCTCAAAGCCGTAGAGCAGTTGGTCGTTCACGAGGTCCAAGCCGAGGTGCGACGGGCGGACGAGGGTGTCGCCATTCAGCGTGAGCATATAGGTCATTCGCCCTTGCTCGCCGATGGCGAACTGCATAGACAAGTTGCCATCGGGCGATGTGAGGGTCTCGCTCGCCATGGCAATCGTTGAGAGAGAGAGTAACGTGATGATAGACAGAATGATACGTTTCATAGTCATTATGTGTTTGTCATTGCATGTTAATCATTGCATGTTGGCATTTCATGTTGGCATTTCATGTTAAACGCGAAGCGCTAACAGGAACTGATGAACATGAAATGATCAACACGAAGTGATTAACACGGAGTGATTAACATGAAATGATTAACTTCTATTTCGTTAGTCGATACACTTTGCATGCGTGGGGTGCGAGTTCCACGCTGATGGAGTTCATCGTGCCGAGGTCTTTGTGCTCCCAAAGGTCGCGCACCTGCATGTCGCCTTCCGTCAGGGTGGCGAAGGAGAGGTAGCGCGTTTGGGGCGTGGACTCGCGGTTGAAGAGCCCGACTATCCAGTCGCCGTTCTGCATCTGACCTACCCAAATCTGACTCTCCGCCTTGCCCAAGTCGCGCGAGAGGGGTTTGCCGACAAAGCCGTCTTTGTTGAGCGCCAACATCTCCTCGTTTTGGTAGTACTGCACGCGGTTGGCGATGTCCTCGGAGTCGTATTGGTCGGCGCAGGCGATGGGTCCGCCGCCCAAGAGTTGGAGCGAGATAACCGACCGGCACTCGTCCGCGGTGTTGAACTTACCCTCGTGGTTGAGCGTGGTCAGGCGCGTGAAGTCGCCGTCCAAGATAATCTTGCCGCGCCCCGAGATGTCCGACCAATAGACGAAGCCGTCGAAGACATTGTAGCAATGCGGCCAACGTCCCTCATCAATCTGCCCACGCGGACGAGGATATGTCCCGCCTTTGTAGTAGTCGAAATAGCCCTCTTCCACGCCGGAGAAAGCCGCCCAATGTCCGCAGAAAGCATCCGATTCGGCACGCATCATGTTCATGTAGGTTCTCTCCAACTCTGCATGATTCACATTGTTGGGCATCACGATAGAGGTAAAGACCCCGTATTTGAGGGCAGCCTCATTGATATATTGGAGTGCTAACTTATATTCCTCGCGCCCGTACCCCCGACCATAGGTGTCGGGATTGCTCGGGTCTTCCATACCGGTACCCGTCTCAAACAGGCACATGAAGTCCATGCGGATATAGGTTACACCCAACTCGCTGTAGTACTTGAAGAAGCCGTCGATGAACTCCTTGCAGCCCGGGTGGGAAGGGATAGCCCATTGGAAGATGTCCCATTTGCCATTCGGGTGCAGCACGTTGTCCACGCCTTCCTGATAGGTCAGGCTGCCCACGTTGTACTTGGTGCCCGGGATGTTCTGATTCCAATCACAGTGAATCCAGAGCGGGTTGTCGTACACGCCCAAGCGCAAGCCATGCTCTTTGCAGAGGGCTACCAAGTCTTTGAGGGCGAATTTCTCGCCGTTCTCCTCGCCGTAGTGCGTCATGTAGAGGCAGGAGTTGTCGCCGTACATGGTCATAAACCCATCGGTGCAAATCATGTCGTAGCCATAGGGCAGCAGGTTCTTCTCCACCCACTCCACGTTCTTCACCCATCTATCCCACGGCATGTTGCGGTTGGTGTTACTTGCTTCCGCCTCAAAGCAGTATTCATAGACCGTCCAATAGAGCGGGGCATTGGCTTGCACCTTCGGTGCTTCGATGATAGGGTCGTCCTCCACGTCGTCTATCGTCCATCCGGTATCGATTTTCTGCTCGCAGGACACTTGCGTCAGCGCGAAGAAGCATGCGCTAAACGCCAAAAATAGATATTTGAATTTCATATTGGTCATTTTATGTTGGTCATTTCATGTTGGTCATTTTATGTTGGTCATTTCATGTTGGTCATTTCATGTTGGCATTGCATGACAACCGCGGGCGAGACGCCCGCGTCCCCAGTGGGCATTGCATGACAACCGCGGGCGAGACGCCCGCGTTCCCAGTGGGCTTTGCATGTTAAACGCGAAGCGCCAACAGGAACTGACCAACACGAAGTGATTAACATGAAATGGTCAACGTGAAACATCCTTACTTCTCAAACGTTACTTTGCTGTTTATCGCATCGAGGGTGATGGTGTAGTCGCCGCCTTCTTTCACTATCCATTTTTGGTCGGGGTCGCCGTTGGGGGTGTAGAAGAAGTCCATCGGCTCGCCTATCTCCACCGGCGTGTTGACCGCCAGCGCCATGAGGGTCGGTCCCTGGTAGTCGGAGGTGGTGAGCGGGAACTTGATTTCACCCGGGGTCAGCGTGCCTTTCCATTGGAACTTGCCGTCTCCTATGAAGGAGAAGCACTGCGTGAAGGGTGTGTCCCAGCCGCTCGGCGTAGCGCTACCGCAGAGATAGACATAGGCGTAGTTGCAGAGGTAGGTGAACGAAAGAGTGCGGTTGCTCAGGTCGGCATCCACCTGATAGATACCGTCTGCTGCGCATTGCCACTTGAAGTCATCCGCGTCGGTAGTCCCCTGCGGATGGAAGAGCAGGTCGGTGGTGCCTTCGGTATAGGCACCTGAGGCAGTAGCGGTGTAGAAAGCGTCGAAGAAAGAGCCGCCGGAGGGGTTGCAAGCCAGTTTCAACTCGCCTTTGGTGAGCGGTCCCGTCCAAGTCAATCGGGTCTCACTCAGTTGCTCCATATAGGAAGCGTTGCCTAAGTTCCATCCGCCCCATGTAGCGTCGCCGATAAGCGCGAGCGGCTGGTTGAGCACCAGCGTCATCTCATCGAGGTTCACCTCGGGCGCATAGAAGCCCTCCTGCTGCACAGGCACACCTTTCACCGTCTCGGCGGTGGCATGCACCATCTGACGGTCGTTTGCCCCCATGCCGATGAAGTCCGCCTCAGCCGTCTGCTCCATCAGGAAGAAGAACTCGCCGGGCTGCATCACGCCGCGGTAGGCGTAAGCGTTCACGCCCGCCATCTTCTCCATCACCAACGCATTGGCATAGTCGTTGCCCGCCGAGGTAGCGCTACCCGCGATATACAGGTAGTTGGCAAAGCCTATGGCATCGAAGGTAGCGGTAGAAAGCATGGGCTTGATATAGGTCTCGGAGCCCAGCGGGTTGGCAATCAGTTCTGCCTCTATCTGCATCCACGTGCCCGGGGCCACTTTCCACTGCTCCAACATCGCGTTCAACTCCGCATGGGTGAACGACACCGAATCCAAGCCCTTCACCGCCAACTTGCTGATAGAGGTCTCGAAGCCGTTGCCCGCCACGTCCATCTTGAAATAGTAGTCGTAGCCCGTGGTGCCCTCCAAGGGTTCGGGAATATCCCATGTGAAGGTGATGGCATTTTCGCCCGCATAGCGTTGCGCCAGCACCACACTGTCCCGCGACGCACGCAGGTGCAACGCGTCCTCGGGCTGAGGTATCTCATAGTGCATGCTCTCCTGCCGGCATCCCACCAGCAAAAGGAAAGTACTGAGTATATAAAGAATCTTTTTCATAATAAAACTTCGTGTTATTAACTCCGCTTCGCTCCGTGTAGGAAACTTCGTGTATGCAACTTCGTGTTATTAACTCCGCTACGCTTCGTGTACAGCCCGTAGGGCTTTCGTACATTTACTTTCTTACAGCCCGATAGGGCTTCCCTACACGAAGTTTCTAACAGCGCGTTAGCGCTTAGTTACTTCCAATACGGCAATTGCTTCAGTTTCGGGTTGCGGTCTATCTGGCTTTGGTGGATGGGGAACCAGTAGTAAG
>JBJECJ010000044.1:0-12710 GCA_051870955.1 Paludibacteraceae bacterium
GTTAGCGATTAGTTAGTGATTAGTTAGTGATTAGTTAGCGATTAGTTAGTGATTAGTTAGCGATTAGTTAGTGATTAGTTAGTGATTAGTTAGTGATTCACCCGAGCATCAGCCGACCATACCGAGCCCATCAACTCCCCACAACCCGCCCCCGCACATACCCACAACTGAAAATTTGCCGCAATCCTTGCACATACCAAAAAAAAGCAGTACCTTTGCACCCGAATTAGTCTGAATAGCCATGTACATTCGTGAAGTCTTAGATGCCATCCGCCCTCGCGCCATTCGGGGAGTAGCCGATACACGCAATATCCTCCACCTCCTTACCGACAGCCGTCTCCTCAACGAGGAGCAGCCGGAGGCGACCCTTTTCTTCGCCATCAAGACGGACAAGGACAACGGCGCGAACTATATCCCCGAACTCATCAAACGAGGAGTCAAAACCTTCGTTCTCCCCTACGAGGAGCACAACCAGGGACCGCAGGACGAGACCAAACAGGGTGTCCTGCGTATCTACGTGAACGATGTCATCCGCGCCTTGCAGGACCTCGCTGCCTACAAACGCTCCCTCTACCATTGCCCCGTGATTGGTATCACGGGCTCCAACGGAAAGACCGTCGTCAAGGAGTGGTTATACCAACTCCTCAAGGGCGATTATCGTATCACACGCTCACCAAAATCGTACAATTCCCAAATCGGAGTACCCCTCTCTGTCTGGGAGATGAACGAGCGCACCACCCTCGCTATCTTCGAGGCGGGCATTTCCCAACCCGGCGAGATGCGCAACCTCGAGCGTATCATCCGACCCACCATAGGAGTCCTTACCTATATCGGACCCGAGCATGGCGAGAACTTCATCTCCTTGCAGGAGAAGCGGGCGGAGAAAATGCAACTCTTCGCACACTGCACCACCGTCATCGAAGACCCCACCCACCAGAACATACGCACCTGCGCCACCGTCCTCAGAGCCCTCGGATACGATGAGGACGAAATCAACAAACGTATCCTCGAACAAACCCACGAGACGGTTATGCAGGTGGACTTGAAGGCGCTCACCGACAACGTCCGCTATTTCAAGCAACTGCTGCGCCCCTCCACCCAACTCACCTGCATGGTCAAGGCGTTTGCCTACGGAGCCGGCAGCATAGAGGTAAGCCGCGCATTGCAGGAATCGCACCTCGTGGACTACCTCGCCGTGGCAGTCGCTGACGAAGGCTGCGAACTCCGCAGGGCGGGAATAACGCTGCCCATCATCATCATGGACCCCGAGGTGGCGGCGCTCGACCTTATCTTGGAGAACAATCTGCAGCCGAATATCTACTCCTTCCAGGCCCTCGAAAACATCATCGAGGCGGCTACATCCAAGGGCTTGGAGGACTATCCCATCCATATCAAGATAGACTCCGGCATGCATCGCCTCGGCTTCTACTACGAGGAGATGGAGCCGCTCATCGAACGACTCAAAGGGCAACGCGCCGTCAAGGTGCAGTCGGTCTTCTCCCACCTCGCAGGAAGCGATGAACAGCAGTTCGACGACTTCACGCTGCAGCAGATACAGTACTTCGACTCTTGCGCCGAGACCATCAAGGCGGGGCTCCGTTATCCTATCCTCAAACACATATGCAACTCTGCTGGTATTGAGCGCTTTACGCAATACCAGTTTGACATGTGTCGCCTCGGAATAGGGCTCTACGGCATATCCTTTGCGGGCGCGCAACTGAAAACGGTCTGCTCCCTGAAGACGACCATCCTCAGCCTCAAGACCGTCCGCGCGGGAGAAACCATCGGCTATGGCAGACACACGCTGCTCCACGAAGACAGACAGATAGCCGTCATCCCCATCGGATACGCCGACGGCTTCGACCGTCGCTTCAGCAACTACGGAGGCGCCGTCATCGTGCGCGGCAAGAGATGTCCGGTGGTGGGAAATGTGTGCATGGACCAAGCGATGATTGACGTTACGGGCGCCGACGCGCAGGTGGGAGACGAGGTAGAGGTGTTCGGAGAGAAACTGTCGCTCAACGAACTGGCGACGAGGCTCGATACCATACCCTACGAAATACTCACTTCCGTCTCGCGGCGAGTGAAACGAATCTATACTTGACCCTCGGCATGGCTATTGTTTGCGATAATCTTTCCATTGGCTACAAGGGCAAAATCGTCCAATCGGCGCTCTCCTTCACGCTCCGTGAAGGAGAACTCGTCTGCATGCTCGGAAGAAACGGCTGCGGCAAGTCCACACTCTTGCGGACGCTGGCAGGCTTGCTGCCGCCGCTGGGCGGACACTATGACATCCGCATAGCATCCGAAAACACGGTAAGGGAAAATGTGGCGCTCGTCTTGAGTAGCGACGACGCCATAGAGAAAACCACGGTATTTGATATCGTAGCGATGGGGCGCTATCCCTACACCTCGCTGCTGGGGACGCTCTCCCCCGATGACAACCGAATCATTGCCGACGCGCTGCTGGCGGTCGGACTGCCGGGAGACGACAAAGACTGGTGCGCCACCGACTATATGGCGCACTCCGACGGAGAGAAACAGCGTATCTTGATAGCCAAAGCCATCGCGCAACAGACCCCCGTCATCTTGTTAGACGAGCCTACTGCGCACCTCGACTTGCCGAATAGGATTAAGATTCTCTTGTTGCTCAAACAATTGGCGCATGATTTGGGGAAGACGATACTCATCTCTACTCACGAGTTGGATTTGGCTGTTAAGACGGCTGACCGTATATTGCTCCTCGCGCCGGGCATGCCTTACCGACTCGATACCCCGAAGCAACTCATCGACGAAGAAGCCTTCACCGAAGCATTTGGCATGGACATCTTCTCGTTGCAGGGTCTATGATATATCTGACCAGTTCTGCGCAGTGATACGCAGACGGTTCAGTTGCTCTTTGTAGATGCGGTTGTGCTGCTCTTCCAGCATCGGGTCTTTCTCCAAGATATCGGCTGCCGCCTGACGTGCTATCTCCAACACTTGCCCGTCGGTGGACAGAGAGGCGATATGCAACTCAAACGGCAGTCCCGATTGAGCAGTGCCCTCCAAGTCGCCGGGACCCCGCAACTGCAAGTCCGCCTCCGCAATACGAAAACCGTCGTTGGTAGCAACCATGATATCCATCCGCTGCCGAGTCTCTTTGGTCAGTTCTAACTTCGTGAGCAAGATACAATAACTCTGCTCTGCACCGCGTCCCACTCTGCCTCGTAACTGGTGGAGTTGGCTCAGCCCGAATCGCTCTGCGTTCTCGATAATCATCACCGTAGCGTTTGGTACATTCACGCCCACCTCAATGACGGTGGTCGCCACCAGTATCTGCGTCTCGCCCTTGACGAAACGCTGCATCTGTTCATCCTTGTCCTTCGCTTTCATCTGCCCGTGTACCATCGAGAGCCGGTAATGAGGGAACGTATCGCAGAGTTCGTTGTAGCCGTTTTGCAGGTCTTGCATATCCAGTTTCTCGTTCTCTTTGATGAGCGGGAAGACGATATAGACCTGCCGCCCTGCCTCTATCTGCTTGGAGATGAACTGATTGACCGACGCTTTGCGCTGGATGGAGTAGTGCAACGTATGCACGGGCTTGCGTCCGGGAGGCAGTTCGTCTATCACGCTCACCCGCAGGTCGCCATAGACGGTCATCGCCAGCGTGCGGGGGATAGGCGTGGCGGTCATCACCAGCACATGCGGCGGACAGACGTTCTTACTCCATAGTTTGGCACGCTGTGCCACTCCGAAACGGTGTTGCTCGTCCACCACCACCAATCCTAAATTGCCCCACTGCACGTTGTCTTCCAGTAGCGCGTGCGTACCGATAAGGATATCTATCTCCCCGTTCTGCAAGGCGGGCAGGAGCGTGGCACGCTCTTTCTTGGACGTGGAGCCGGTGAGTAGCGCGATACGCACCTCGGGCACGGCGGCAAGGAAGGACGATAATGTGGCAAAATGCTGATTGGCAAGTATCTCCGTAGGCGCCATGATACAGGTCTGGAAGCCGTTGTCCACGGCGAGCAGGCAACACAAGAGCGCCACGAGCGTCTTCCCGCTCCCTACATCGCCCTGCAAGAGACGGTTCATCTGCCTGCCCGATTTGAGGTCGCTCTGAATCTCGCGGATAACCCGTTTCTGTGCGTTGGTCAGGTCGAAAGGAAGGGAACGGTAGAGGGCATTGAAGGTCTTGCCGACAATAGGCATGGCATAACCTTGGTTCTGCTCCCGCCGCTTCATCTGCCTAAGTATCTGCAACTGGATATAGAACAGTTCCTCAAACTTCAGCCGCTCGCGCGCCCGCTGCATAGACTGGTTGTCTTTCGGGAAATGGACGTTGAGGAGGGCTTGCGTTAGCGACATGAGATGATACTGCTGCAATAGGTCGCTGCCCATGGTATCTTGCACGCCCTCGGCGGTGAGGTCGGGGATGAGTTGAGAGATGATGGTGCGCATCGCCTTGGAGTTCAACCCCTTCTTCTTCATCGTCTCCGAGGTGTTGTAGTAGGGCTCCAAGCCTTGCGTCATCTCGGGCGTAACTTTCTCCCAGGGAGTCAACTCGGGGTGCACAAAGTTGAACAGGTGATTGAAGCGCGAGGGCTTGCCAAAGAGCAGGTATTTCACGCCCTTTTGCAGTTTGACATATTGAATGCCCTTGAACCAAACCAACTCGATGATATGGCTCCCGTCCGAGAACGTGGCGCTCAGACGCGCCCCCTTCCCCGTACCGATGGTGTGCCACTCGGTTACTTCGCCCACTATCTGCACATAGGTTTCTTCATCTTCTATCTCGACTATCTTATAGAAGCGGCTGCGGTCAATATACTTGTATGGATATTGCCGCAACATATCCAGCGCCGTGGTTACCCCCAGTTCCTTACGAAGAGTGTCGGCACGATTTGTACCGACACCCTTGCAATATGCTATGTCTCGTTGAGAGAGCAACAATGCTAATTAAGAATTATGAATTAAGAATTAAGTGGGCATTGGTGGTTCTATAAACTATGAAACCATCGTTCTTGTTTATTTAGGAACTGCCCACCTCAATCTCATTTAAGCCTTATTATTGCAGACGGAAGTTAACGGGTACGGTGTATTTCACGCGTACAGCCTTACCACGCTGCTTACCGGGTTTCCACTTCGGCATGGACTTGATGACACGTACTGCCTCTTTGTCAAGCGAAGCATCGCCACCCGAGCGCACAACCTCTACATCCACGATGGAACCGTCCTTGTTCACCACAAACTGGCAGATAACGCGCCCTTGGATACCGTTCTCTTGCGCGATAACAGGATACTTCACATTCTCGCTCAGGTATTTGAAAAGGGCTTGCTGCCCGCCCGGGAACTCCGGCATCGTCTCTACGACTACGAACACCACTTCTTCCTCTTCTTCCTCCACGGGAGCCTCTACCGGTGCGGCAATCACTACCTCCACGTCTTTATCGTCTTCCGTATTGATTTCGATAGACTCGGTCTCCACATCGTCTTCCACCACGTTGAGCACCTCTACCTCCTGTACAGGGGGCGGTGGGGGCGGAGGAGTGGTTTCCTGAGTGGTCTGCTGGATTTCTACTTCCTCCTCGAAAGTGAACTCCATATCTGCCACCTCATACTTCGTTACTTCCTTCTCCGTCCACTCCAACGCTACATAGCAAAGGCTCAAGACGAAGACAAAACCCATCAAGACATAGACTACTTTCTTGTCTTCCAGACTGGCTCTTTGTGACTTTTTGAGTTGCATATTGTGTTAGTTATTAGATTTATACGAATACTCCTCGTGCTACCAATTAGATTTATAGGAATACTCCTTGCGCTACCAATTAAATCTATACGAATACTCCTTGCGCTACCAATCGGTCTCAATCATCTTGATTCCTTCCCCTTCTCATTGTAGGTTTCTTCCCTTTCCATTGTAGGTTCCTTCCCCTTTCTGCCACCCCGCACCTTGTCCGCCCCGCAGACCTCTCTTCTTTTAGTACTGCGCTACCAAGCCTTTGAGCATGATATGTGCTCAAAATCGGCTGCAAATTTACTGCTTTTTTCTGAATAATACAAACATTTCGCGATTTTTTTGTAAAATTTCCTCATTTTAGTTGGAAAATCCACAAAAAAGCACTACCTTTGCAAACGGAAATGAAGGAACAAATACGAAAGATAGCCCGCTCGGAGTTGGTGCGTAACTCTGCTAAATTGCTTTCTGCAAACGTAATTGCACAAGCGATAGGGCTCTTGGTCTATCCTATCCTGACCCGCCTCTACAGCCCCGAAGATTTCGGACTGTTAAACTTGTTTTTAAGCATCGGCGGGGTGCTGGTTCTTCTTTCTACCGCAGAGTATCAGTATGCCATCGTTCTTCCGAAAAAGGATGAGGAAGCACGCGGATTGGTGCATATATGCGTTTTTCTGCTCCTCATCACCACGGGCATAGTGCTCCTGAGTGTACCCTTTTCCAAACCCATTGCTCGCTTATTTAATACGCCGGAATTAGCCAACTGGTATTGGTTAATGCCGCTGTTTGTGCTTGTGATGGGACTATGGAATATATTGAATTACTGGTATATACGACGAAAAGCCTATAGCCGCATTAGTGGCTATCAAATAGGGCAAAGTATCTTATCGGCTTCAGGAAAGTTAGGATTAGGCACAATGGGGTACCTACAAGGGGGTATGATAATTACTACGATATTCGCTCCACTTGTATCCATATCAATCAGTATTTTATTGGCGTGGAAGAAACATATAAGATACTTATTCGCTAATCCATGCATGAAGTTGAAAGAACTATTGAAGCAATATCGTAACTTTCCTGTTTATTCCCTACCACGTAGTGTTATCAATATGGTTGCCGGTCAGTTGCCGGTGCTGTTGCTGACCCCCATGTTTGGAACAAGAGAAATCGGTTTTTGGAGTATGGCTATTCTTTTGGCTTTTTCTCCAATCAGCATGGTAACACGGGCTATTTATCAAGTCCTCTATCAGCATGTTACGACCAAGGTAAATACAAAGCAAAAGGTATTCCAATTATTTCGACAGTTTACCATTGGCGCATTAAGCATCACTATACCCTGTTTTAGTGTGCTGTATTTTTTTCTGCCTCAATTATGCCAATGGCTATTAGGTAGTGAATGGAGCGTTACCGGCGAGTATATTCGTTGGATGTTGCCTTGGCTATGTTGTAATATACTAACATCCAGTATCGGTTTTTTATACGATATTTTTTTCAAGCAGCAAAAAGCATTGCTCTTTGAGATACTGATGGCTGTTTTACGGACAATGGGTGTGCTTCTCGGTATGTGGAGCCAAAGTTTTAGAATTGCTGTGGCGGGCTATGCAGTGGGTAGTGCGGTCGCAGTCCTTGCCCAATATATTTGGCTCATCTCCCTTGTTAAACACTATGACAAGGAAATAGTTTCCTAAATATTCTTTTCCCCTGCATTATTCGTAAATTTACGTGTTTCTTTATCAAGAACACTATCTTTTTGGGAGCGGTTCCATTAGGTATAATCACGGGATATTGCCCGTGTTGGCTATGCAAATAATAATGGAAATAAGATCCATAGTCATTACAAAGATTATTTCCATGCACTACTTCACACCACATATCTTCATCTGGAAGGAATGTAATCTCAGATTTTGGAATCTTAGTGTGATCCATTCCTAAACTGGTATGAATGTCATCTGCTTTTTCTATAAAAGTGTGGAAATGTGATAATTTCCACGAAACGCTATATGCCACTTTTTCCTCAACAAACCACTGAACCCCCTTGGGAAACGCCAATATGTTCACCCCGATGGAGTGAGATAAGATATATTTTTGGACTCTTTCAATGAAACAAGCGTGAAGCATATCGTCACTATCTAAACGAGTAGATACCAAGAAATGGTAATTCTGAGCATACTGATATCCAATCTTTTGGTATAAAAGATGTATTTCTGCATCTTTATACTTAGGGCAGAATATAATATGAATATTATTCGTTTGATATGAAAGCAAACGCTTTTTATATTGCGCAGGCGTAGCATCGGAAGACAATATCACCCATGTAAAATTTTGACAAGTTTGCTGTTGTACAGATGGCAGACAATAAGTTTCAAACAAATCAAAACGTTTATCTAACCATTCTGGCTGCAAACATCTTGCTTGTGGGTCATCCTCATAATCAAGATTAAACCGAGTGATGATAATATGATTATAATTCATAAATAAACTGTGTAAAAGTATGTTTTATCAATTTCCAATTGTATTTACTATATGCCATAGACAAAGCCGAGTCACACATCTTGGCATATTTTTGTTTGTTTTGAACTATACGACACAACTCCGTAGCGGCTTCTTCTGCATTTGATACGAAACACACTGCTTGAGATGCGTTAGGAATAGCTTTAATAATGGCTTGAAGTTTTGAATATATGGAAGGTCTCCCACACGCCATATAGTAAAATAGTTTTATAGGAAGACATCTGGTATTTTCATAATCAATCTTTCTTAAATCTACCATGATATCTGCCTTTTGGATTTCTTTACAGAAGTCCTCAAAAGGCATGTATGAATGATATTCTATTATGACATTGTCGGGTAGGACCTTGGATAAATGAAGTGCATGATTGCTAATAACAATCAGCGTCCATTGAACCTTAGGCAATTTTTCCGCTGCCATCAAAAGAGCGTTTTGTACATTATCCCATCCCTTTTCTTCTGTAAGAGGACCCGCATATAGTATACTACAACATTTGGAAATATCTCTATGTGCAGACGGAGATATAAATGTTAGGTCAGGATAGTATGGAAGAAAAATATATTTTTTATTCGGGAATAGACGACGAAAAGGAATAGATTTATCTATCTCCCCGAAAATAAAAGCATCAGCCAACCATCCCGCCAAAAGATTAAATAAAAGACAAGCGACTGCTTTGATAGGTTTTAGCAGAACAAATGATTGCAGGTTCTTTTTCGAAGGATACCACTCTGTAATATCATACACAATCTTTGTATGTGGGTTAAACGAATATCGATGAGCCTTCAAAACAGCTTTGGGAGTATCCGTAATAATCACATCATACAATCGTTTATTTTGATTTTTCCAGCCTGAAAAAGAATCCAAACCGACTACATCCACATCTCCTCCTTGTTCTAATAGTGCAACTCGTTGGTGATGCCACACACGCTCATCATGTGTTTGATGGACAGATTGTAAAAATAGCACACGCATAGGCATAAAATAGCACTATTGCAACTTGTATTTTAAGTTGCGAAGGTTGGTAAAACAGAAACTATTTTCGTAATATCGTTGCACGTAAGCATTATCTTTTAAGTAAAGTTTTTATGGATAATAGAACCCTAAACAGAAGAGAACTATTTTCTACACTATAATACTTAGATGGACTACTGCCAAATTGGGAATAACTATGTGCTATGGTTGGGGACATGCTTCCTTCAAAATCAAAGATTAAATGTTTCTGTTGAGCGAATAGTATGGCTTGCATAGTCAGCCACGCCATTGCTCCCGAGTTGGCATAATCTGCATTATATGTTGGTAGCAAGTAGTAGCAAACTTGGGAATCCCATACTAAAAATAAAGCAGCCAACACACCTCCATTGGCATCAACCGCCGTCATAATCCGTCCTTGTTTTCGCTGCAATGCTTCAGTTGCCAATGTTTCAAAAAACTTTTTTGAATAATCAATTCGCTTCCCCCTTTGAGATAAAAAACGGGTGTGTACTGCATAAAAATCAGAAACAGACAAAGTAGATAAACTAATTCCACTTCTGATGGCTTTTTTTATCAAACGTTTTTTGTTAGTAGCGAACGTTTGAAATAATTCTTCTTTACTTGGGGATATTTGATAACTTCTTCGTTCCTTTATTCTAAAATGATGTTGCTGAAATGCTTCCAACAAGCCTTCGTCAAAATACCCTTGTATGTAAAAGAAGGAAATACGATTTCTACGGATATAGTTTACAACTTCTTCCACAAAAACCTTATAAATATTACCATACGCCACTGCCTTATCCAACCATAGCCATGTCAATTGCGTATGTGGAGGCATAACCAAACATCGTATTCCTAAACGTTCCCATATATGTACAGGCAACATTGCTATCATTTGTCCCTGCGAGTTTTGGAGACTAATCACATCCCACCGCTTACCAATAGCAGTAGCCTGCATCCACCAATACTGAGCATGCAAAGGAACGACTTGTGTTTGGCAAACCTCTTGATATTTTTTTTGTTGCTCCGTCATCTCTGTTTAAGAATTGCTCGCAGGTATTCGCCGCGAATGATATCTTCTGCCGGAGCGTCCACTCCTTCCATCCAGACTCTGTTGTACAAAGGCGGTTTGGCAGAGGTTAGGTTAGCGGTTCCAAACACGGCATCCATCCCATCTTGGAGGGTTTGCAAGGCGGTATCCGACAGCAGTTCTTGTCCGAAGGGGTAGGCGAAAAGGTTATTCGGGAGATGGATATGCTGTTTGAGTTGTTGCATACATGTGGTTACTTGCTCCTGTTGCTCGCTGTCAGAGAGTAGATACAGGTGTGGATGGTCCACGGTATGCCCGCCGAACTCAAATCCGGCGGCTTGCAGTTCTTGAATCTGTTGGTAAGTGAGATACGGCTGTTCGGAGTACAAGAAATCAACAAAGTCTATCCCGAAGGTTTTCGCGAGGGCATCTATCTGCGGTTGGTCGGCATATTGCAATGCGAGCATCTGTTGTTTCCAAGCCGCAGGTTTTCCGCGCTTTAATCCCTCTTCGATGATAAGACTTACTTTATAGCGATAGAAGAGTTGCTTATTGTCCACGAACGCGGAGTTGAGGAAAAAGACGGCGGGGATATGGCGTTCCAAAAGGATGGGAGCGATAGTGGTGTACACCTCCTTCATGCCGTCATCGAAGGTGAGACAAAACGAGGGGATATGCGCCGCCTCTGCTTCTTCTATCTCTCGCCACGAGATGGGGCGGAAATGCTGCTGCAGGTAGTCTAAGTCTTTACAAAACGTATCCACATCCCGATAGCGATACAAATGCTTGATATAAGGAAGGTTCTTATCACTCACTATGTGATAATAGGGGCATACGACATAGCGACCTGATTGTTGGAGCAACCAAGGTAAGGGAAGACGGAAAAGGGAAGCAAACTGATACAAAGGTCGTCGCATGACTGATTTTAATTAGAAAAAATCTTTTGCAACACGAACAGCGGGAGGGGTATTTTGCCGCTATACTTCCATACCGCCCGGAGGGGCTCGGGCTCGGCGGCGAAACTCTTGCCGAATCGGGGTGTGCAGAAATCGATGCAGACCTCTTGTTGTCGTGCGGCTTTGATGGCTTCGAGTTTGAGGAGTTCGCGTGCACCGTTGACCTTGCCTTCGGGCGTGTAATCGGATATGAGATAATACATTACCCGATTGTCCCATGCGAGGAAGGCAGCGGCGTGGGTGTGGTTGTCGGCATCTTTGATGGCGATGATAGCGCACCGGTTGAGGCGATGAAGTTTGCGCTCGAGGACGAGGAAGAACTCGCGGGAGTAGGTAATCGTCTTGCGCTGCTCCGCCATGCAGGCGGCGTGGAAGCGGTAGAAGTCCTCGGGGGACATGCTATAGTCGGCATGCAGGGCGAGGGCTTTCTGCAGTTGGCGTTTCTTGTTCTTGGAGAAGCGAGCGATGAGGGCGTTGAGGTCGCTGAGGTCGTTGATACGGTAGGTGATACGCTCGCGTGCCTTGAAGCCCAACGCCTGCATGGGCTCCACGCAGAGCGACTTGGGTGCATACTGCTGGTAGTAGTACGCGAGGTGGAGACTGTCTAACTGCTCGGCGAGCATACGGCAAATCTCCGCCACCTGCCACTGGTCTTCCGTGTATTGTTGCGCCACCCATATGCCGCCTATCTGCGTCTGCTGGGGCATGACGATATAGCGCATCCACAGGCGTTTGCGAATGAGATAGGGCATGGCACCCATGATCTCACCTTGGTCGTTCTCTGCCAAGAGGACATCCCACTCCTTGCCCGCGCATACCGCCTCCATCCACCACGGTTGCATGGTGAGAGGGAGGTATTCTTGGGCGGCAGCCCACTCGGTATATCGCTGTTTATTGGTCATGATGGCTGTGCTCCTCCGTTAATATCCGTTAATTATTCGCTAATTTTATGCCTCCATTAAAGCCCGTTAAAGAGCCACTTATTTTATTCATCCGTTAATGGACGTTAATTATGCGTTAATTTTGTGCCTCCATGAAAGCCCATTAAAAGCTCATTGAAAAAACACTTTTTAATGGTTCTTTATATGGTTTTTAATGGAGGAATCAACAATATATTAATGGCTTATTAACGTTGATTAACGGAGAATCTTCTCCATTAAAGCCCATTAAAGAGCAATTAAAAGCCCATGATTTAATAGTTCCAATGGAGAAATCAACAAGACCTTAATGGAGAATTAACGGTCATTAACGGAGAATAAAATGGTCAACCCACAAGTTAGAAAATGTCGTTATCGGGAGCGTCGAGGTTGTCGGTAGCGGGGGACTCTTCGGGAAGGGGCTCCTCGTTGCGCTTGGTCTGATACTCCTGCGGGCGGTAGAGAATCTGCACGTTCTCGGCAATGACCTCGGTCTTGCGGCGGACTTGCCCGTCTTTCTCCCACGTGCGAGTCTGCAGTTTGCCCTCAATGTATAGTTTCATGCCCTTGCGAACGTATTTCTCCGCCCACTCGGCGAGGTTGCGCC
>JBJECJ010000045.1:0-22304 GCA_051870955.1 Paludibacteraceae bacterium
CAGAAACACTATCGGCAGGAATATCGCAAACTCAATGGAATTAAACAGCACGGGAGTCTTATATATAATGAAATGAGTTAGAAGCCGAAGGAGAAGCCTATTTGGGCGGTGAAGTTCTTGCCTTGGAAATAGACGGGGGCATAGGTATTCAGATACTCTTGGGCGGTGGCAAGGTATTCGCCCGCCACTTCGGATTCCAAATTATCATACGCACGGGCGTTGTTGTAGAGCAACGAGAGGCGCAGGTACATCGAAGGATGCACCTCGTAGATACCGTTGAAGGCTATCTCATCGTTGCGGTAGATAGCCTTGTCGAAAGGCTTCTGCGAGATGGCTTCGATGATGCCGCGGCGGAGATAGGAATAGGCGTTGTACTTGGTGTCATTGGTGTAGGACAGGGCAAGGCGCAGTCCGCGGACAGGGCGGTAGGCTAACTCGAGATGGATAGACTGCGCGTTATCGCCCAGGTAGTGCCCCATCTGATAGGTGTTGCTGGTGTAGTCGAGTACATCAATAGACTGGGTGTAGCAAGCGATGTAGGAGCGCATGAACTCGCCGCGGAGGGAGAGCCCTTTGAGCGGCCATCCGCTCCAGTTGAAGCCCACGAGATAGGAAACGGGGTTCTTCGCCGCAGAGGACTTCTTCAAGCGCGAGAGTTTGAACTCATCGAGGAAGAAAGAGCCGTACAACTGTATGTGGTCCCACGGGCGGACGGAGATAGAGGCGAATGCCTGCGAGTTCTGATTCTGCGTGGCAGTGCCTTTGGTCATGAGGTGGTCGAGCGACTTGAAGAAGGCGATGGGGATGAAATAGAGCGCCTGCACATTCGGCTCGGCATAGACAATAGAGTTACCGAACGAGAAAGAAAGGTACTTGATAGGCGTGAAGGTGAACATATTCGCCGCCATGAACTTGTTGTGGGGGCGATACTGCTTCACATCGGTACCTTCGGCTACGTGTTCGATGTAGTAGTTGGTAGAGTCTAAAACGTTAGAGATGAGCCATGCATGGAAATAGTCGAACTGAAACCACGAGCAGGGGGTGAGTTGCAGGGAGAGCATGGGCACAGCGGGGTTGCGTCCGGAGAGGATGTTGGAGCAATGGTAGGAGTCGCCCCAGCGGATGTTCTCGCGCTCCAAGGCGATTCGTCCCCACCACGAATAGAGGGCGATACCTCCGCGGGAGTCGGAGAAGTCGCCGCCGTAGTTCGCCTCTTTGTATTGCACGCCGGCGAGGTTGTTGAGGAAGAGGGGCTTGGTGAGTTTGGCACCGTCTATCTTGGCATACTCGTTGGCGTAGTAGTTGTCTGATAATAAGGCTGTTCCGTTCCACGAGATGTCTCGGAGCGAGCCCCATATAGAGAGGTGGCGGGCGATGTCCATACGCAGTTCGGCACCATACCAGCGTTTGAGGATAGCCCCTTTCTTGGCGCCGTAGATGTCCATGCCCAAGATAGGCTCAAGCGTGAACTTGAACATCTTTTTCTTGGACATATAGGAGAACTGGGGATTAGCGAGGGAGAGCGAAAAGGTCTGATGGTCAGTGTATTGCACGTAGCGGCTGACCATGGTGTCGCGCTCGAGAGCGAAGACGTCGAGGTAGTAGTTGAGGGCTTTGCGCTGGCGGTTGTTGAGTGGTTTACTCCTTTGCGGCTGAGTGCCGAGTCCTCCTCCCGCCCCCTTACCCCCTCCCCCCTCTACGAGGGAGGCGGGGGAGTTTGGCTGGAGACCGCACCTCCTTGAGGCTTCCAGCAACATATTGGCTATTTGGGTGCGGGTGTAGGGCTTGACCGCCGTTTGATGGACGATATAGCCGTCGGTGATGAGTTCGTCGATGAAGTCGTACACCTCGGTGTATTCCATCGAGACGGGGATGGCTTGGGCGCGCGCCGTCTGCGTTGCAAAGACGGCGCAACATACCCAACCTATCGTAAACAATACTTTTCGCATACGTTTTTCTATCGAAATAGTCTGCTTAATCACCCGTTAATCACTCGGTAATCACCCGATAATAACCTAATAATAACCTAATATCGTCTGCTATTTTACCGTATCTGTAATTTGTCCCCGCACCTTTTAATTTCCGCCCGCGACAGGTCGGGGCGTCCCCAGTGGTTATTTCTTCTTGGGGGTGTAGCGGGCATTGAGCGCTTCGATGACTTCTGCGGTAATATCGTAGGAATCAGCGGCTTGGAGGATGTTATCCTTGCCCGTGTTGGCGAAAATCATGTGGTAGCGACCATCGGCATTGAACTCGCGCAGGAAACTATTGAGCGTGTCCGCCAACTGCATATTGAGTTGCTGGTTCTCAAGCATGATTTCGTTGGTGAGTTTGGCTTCCAAGTCTTGGAGGTCTTGCTGCTTCTTGAGGAGTTCGTTCTGTTTCTGCTCGGCGCGTTCGCGGCTCATGAATGCACCGTTTTCCAATTTGCGTTGGAAATCCGCCATCTCGCTCTGGAGGGTGCGTGCCTTGGAGTTGAGTTTGAGGCGTGCGTCCTCTTGCTTGGTCATCAGGCGGTCGCTCGCTTCGATAGCGAAGGTGTAGTAGGTCAAGACAGAGTCAAGGTTGAGGTATGCCACGGGCATGTTCCCTTCGGCTACGGGAGCCACCTCGGCGTTGGTCTGCTGCCCGCAAGAGGGCTTCACCGTAAAGAAAATGACAAACAGCGCAACCACAGCGGCTGCAAGAATTGCGTCAATGGTAATTTGAATCTTGTTCATGATGATATTTTTTGTTAATGATTATTCTTTGTGTATTTGTGTTGCCTTACTCTTTATCGTGGTGCGGCCTGGAGACCGCACCTCCATGAGTGCGCCTGCGGCCTCAGTAGTTATAGTTGCTTAGGGTCTAAGCGCGTCGGGGCTTTCCGACGGGCTTCGCGGTCTTGGGAGGTGGCGCAATGGATACCCCGCTCGCGCATGGTCTTGCTCTGGGAGATATGCTGACTTGAGAAACGTCCGTTGCGCTTCAAGATAACCCGCACCGACAAGAGGATGAAAGCGGCGGCAAGCAGGAGTATGACAATCAGTAATTTCATGCGCGGTTTTGGTAGTTTTGTACGCGTTTGTACGCAATAAGGTGCAAAGGTACGCTTTTTTTTTGAAATAAACAAAGAAGAATGGGATATTTTTTGCATTTTTAGCAAAAAAGTGTGTTTTTGGGGTATGTAGTTCCCTATCGTTTGCAGGTATCAATTAAAAATGGTATCTTTGCACGCTGAAAATATGTACATTTCAAAAGTTATATCTTATGGCAACACAACAACAGACAGGGACTTTATACAACGCCTTGACGGCAGGTAGCAAAATCATCGGCACCATCATCGCCGATTCGGATATTCGCATAGACGGCACGATAGAGGGCGATTTGCAGTGCTCGGGCAAGGTGGTGATAGGCGAGAAAGGCAAACTGAAAGGCACTATCGACTGCCAAAACGCCGAGATAATGGGCGCGATGGAAGGCAAGATAGCCGTTCACCACACGCTGGCGCTGCGCGCTACGGGCAAGATACAAGGCGATGTGAAGACGCAGACGCTGATTGTGGAGCCGAACGCCGTCTTCAACGGGTCTTGCTCCATGTCGCCGGAGCCGAAAGTAGCGGGAAAGTAACACCTTTAATCTATATATTACCATGATTATCAAACCATTTCGTGGCATTCGTCCACCCAAACAGTTAGTAGAGCAAGTGAGCAGTCGTCCTTACGATGTGCTGAACTCGGAGGAGGCACGCCGTGAGGCGGCAGGCAACGAGAAATCGCTGTATCATATCATCAAACCGGAGATAAACTTCGAGGACGGTACGGACGAGCACGACCCGAAGGTGTATCAGAGTGCGCGCGAGCATTTCGACCTCTTTCAGAAAGAGGGTTGGCTGGTGCAAGACGAGCAGGAGAAATACTACGTGTATGCCCAGACGATGGACGGCAGGACACAGTACGGACTGGTGGTAGCCGCGTGGGTGGATGATTATATGGAAGGGCGCATCAAGAAGCACGAACTGACCCGCCGCGACAAAGAGGAAGACCGCATGAAACACGTGCGGGTGAACAATGCGAACATGGAGCCTGTGTTCTTCGCTTACCCCCACCGCGATGACTTGGACGCTATCATTGCGCAGATTACCGCAGGCGAGCCGGAGTATGACTTTGTAGCGCCGCCGGAGGGATTCCGCCACACATTTTGGCTGATAAATGACCCCGTTACCATCTGCCATATCACACAGATATTCAAAGAGATACCTGCCATGTACATTGCCGACGGGCACCATCGCTCCGCAGCCGCCGCGCTGGTGGGCAACGAGAAGAAACTGCAAAATCCGAACCATACGGGCAAGGAGGAATATAACTACTTCCTTGCTGTATGCTTCCCCGATAACCAACTGAATATCATCGACTACAACCGCGTGGTGCGCGACCTGAACGGGCTGACGGACGAGGCTTTCTTGCAGGCGTTGGAGGCAGATTTCGTGGTGGAGAAGAAAGGTGCGGAGATTTACAAGCCGCAGGCTTTGCATAACTTCTCGCTCTACCTCGGCGGCGAGTGGTACAGCCTGACGGCAAAGCCCGGACGCTACGACGACAACGACCCCATCGGGGTGCTGGACGTTACGATTTCGAGCAATCTGATATTGGATAAGATACTCGGTATCAAGGACTTGCGCTCGGACAAGCGTATTGACTTCGTGGGCGGAATCCGCGGCTTAGGTGAACTGAAACGCCGCGTGGATTCGGGGGAGATGAAAGTGGCACTGGCACTCTACCCCGTTACCATGCAACAGATTATTGACATTGCCGACTCGGGGAACATCATGCCTCCGAAGACGACTTGGTTTGAGCCGAAACTGCGCAGCGGGCTGGTGGTTCACTCGCTGGAATAACAGAAAAACTACGCAAACACATTTTTGTGTAAACAAATATTCTCAAATACTGATGCGTTTACTTTTCGGACTTTTATTCAGATTTATACACAAAAACAAACCATAATACTTTACAAAAACGAACAAAAACTAACTTGATATACACGTTTTTTTCATTCATTACCAAAAACGGATTTGCCATTGAACAGTAGAACTTCTTACATATACGTGTGCTTGATGATAGTCCTCTCGGTGGGGCTATCATCTTGCAGTATTAAACAGCGTGTGAAGAAAGCCGACCGCATGTACGCCATTGGCGAATACTACGATGCCGCCGACTTGTACAAACAGTGTTATAGTCGTATATCGCCGCAGAAAGAGCGAGCGATGAAGGCACATGTGGCTTTCAACCAAGGCGAGTGTTACCGTATCTTGAACAACAACAAAGCGGTGAACGCCTACAAGAACGCCATTCGCAACAAGTATCAGGACTCGATAGTATATCTGCGATATGCGCAGGTGCTGCAATACCAAGGCAAGTACAAGGAAGCCGACCAGCAATACCTGCTCTATTTGCAATCCTACCCCACTGATTATCAGGCGCAGGCAGGGCATTATGCTTGTCAGCAGATAAACGAATGGAAGAAACAGACTTCGCGCTACAAAGTGTCGCTATCCAAGGACTTCAACGCCAAGCGGAGCAGCAATTTTGCGCCACAGTTCATCGGCGAAGACGCGGACGCACTGATGTTCACCAGCAACCGACAGGCTTCGGGTTCATCGGGCAACAAGAAGAAAAGCCTGAAGCGCCCGAGCCCCGTAACGGGAGCGCAGTTGTTCAGCCTCTATTCGGCGCGCAAGAATGCAGCGGGCGAATGGGAGGACATTGCGCTGGCGGAAGGGCTCTACGGCGATGAACAAGAAGAGCAGGAGAACGACTCCACCAGCAGCGGAGGCGGCGCAAAAACCACGGCGGAATTGGGCGTTTGCTGCTTCTCCGCCGATGGACGCACGATGTATTTCACCTACTCGAAGCCCGTCAACGGGCAAGACCTCGGAGCGAAAATCTATCGCTCTTCCCGCGCCAGCGGCGAATGGGGGGAAGCACAGGAGGTCAAACTCTTTGCGGACAGCAGTATCACCGTGGGACACCCCTCGCTATCTGCTTCGGGCGACACGCTCTATTTCGTTTCGGACGCGCCCGGGGGCTTTGGCGGGAAAGACCTCTACATGGCAGAACTGGACGGCGAAGAATGGGTGAACGTGCAGAACATGGGCGCACAAATCAACTCGGCAGGCGATGAGATGTACCCTTGTATTCACCCCAACGGGACACTCTATTTCGCCTCCAACGGGCACCCGGGCTATGGCGGGTTGGACATCTTCATGGCGCAACGCGACACCACGGTACATGACTCCGCCGCATGGCTTATCTTCAACATGGGAGCGCCGTTCAACTCCAACAACGATGATTTCGGGATTACCTTTGCGGGCAACACGCAAAACGGCTTCTTCTCTTCCAACCGAGGACAGAAGAAAGGGTTTGACCAGATATACGAGTTTGTCCTGCCGGAGATGGTGTTCCTCGTGGAAGGCAAGTTGACGGACAACCAAGGCGAGCCTATCTCCAACGCCACGATTCGTCTTGTGGGCGATGACGGCACCAACACCAAGGTGCAGGCGCGGCGAGACGGGACTTATAAGATTAAGGTAAACAAAGACGCGCGATACGTCATGCTGGCGACCGCCCGCGGATACCTCAACGCCCGCGAGGGATTCAACACGCTGCACCTTGCCGATAGCAAGACCTATCAGCAGGATTTCACGCTTTCGCCTGTCAGCAAGCCTGTTACGATGGATAATATCTTCTACGAGTTCGGCAAATGGGACTTGACTCCCGCCTCGGAAGAGGGGCTTCTGTCGCTCGTCAAACTGCTGAACGACAACCCGAATATCACTATCGAACTGTCGGCGCATACCGATATGAAAGGCGACTCCGTCTTCAATGTGCGGCTGTCGGAGAAACGTGCCGAAGCGGTGTGCAACTACCTAATTAGCAAAGGCATAGAGCGCGAGCGGCTGACCCCCGTAGGCTACGGCAAGCAGAAACCTGTTACTGCCGACAAAGCAATCCACGCGCAGTATCCTTTTATTCCGCAGGAGCAAGTGCTGGACGAAGCGTTTATCCTCAGTCTGCCCACCGAGCAGCAGGAGGTTTGCAACCAAATCAACCGCCGCACGGAGTTCAAAGTGCTGAGGACTACGTATAAGTTGTATTAAAGGTTTGGTTTGACCGTAGTTTACGTAGTTTACGTTTTTTTCGTAGTTTACGTAAGCAATGATGAATACGAACAATTCACGGTGTTAGTAGTTAGCAGGCGAGGACGCCTGCGTACCCGGGCAGGGAGTCATAATTAAATAGCCAAATTGTCAAATAATATATGCGTCAGTATTTAGATTTATGTGAGCGGGTGCTTCGGGAAGGGGTGCGCAAAGAAGACAGGACAGGCACGGGCACGATGTCGGTGTTCGGACACCAGATGCGCTTCAATTTAGAAAACGGATTTCCGCTCCTCACCACCAAGAAACTGCACTTGAAGTCCATCATCTACGAACTGCTGTGGTTCCTGCAAGGCAACACGAATGTGCATTACCTGCAAGAGCATGGTGTGCGTATTTGGAACGAATGGGCAGACGAGAACGGCGAGTTAGGTCCCGTCTATGGGCACCAATGGCGCTCGTGGCCCGACTACAAAGGCGGCACGATAGACCAAATAAAGCAGGTGGTAGAACAGATAAAGCACAACCCCGACTCGCGGCGTATGATAGTCAGCGCGTGGAATGTGGCGGAAGTGAACGACATGGCGCTTCCCCCTTGCCACACGCTGTTTCAGTTCTACGTAGCCAACGGCAGACTGTCGCTCCAACTCTACCAACGCTCCGCAGATATCTTCCTCGGCGTGCCGTTTAACATCGCTTCGTATGCCCTGCTGCTGCAGATGATGGCGCAGGTAACGGGCTTGCAGGCAGGCGACTTCGTCCACACCTTGGGCGATGCGCATATCTACCTCAATCACCTTGACCAAGTGCACTTGCAACTCACCCGCGAGCCGCGCCCCTTGCCGCAGATGTTGCTCAACCCCGATGTGAAAGACATCTTCTCTTTCCAATACGAGGATTTTCAACTGCAAAACTACGACCCGCATCCGCATATTGCAGGCGTAGTGGCGGTGTGAGGATAATTAAGAATTTAGAATTAAGAATTAAGAGGGCTCGGGATAATATGACTGCCAATGAGTTACAACATAAGTTAAACCTCTGCGAGCAACAGCAGGAGGCGTTGTGGGCATACCGCCCTATCCCGCCCGACACCTTACGCTCGCTCCGTGAGTACTATCGTGTAGGACTCACCTACACCAGCAACGCACTGGAAGGCAATAGTTTAACCGAATCGGAGACGAAGGTAGTGATAGAAGACGGTTTGACCGTTGAGGGTAAACCGATGCGGGAAATTTACGAAGCCATGGGGCATGCCAAAGCCTACGATTTCCTATACGAACTCAGTCAAGATACCCCTTTTACAGAAGATATCATCTGCACCTTACATCGCCTTTTCTATCAGCAAATTGCTCCCGAACAAGCCGGCGTATATCGCAAGGTACCGGTCTTCATCAGCGGTAGTCAGTACGCCGTTGCTCCGGTGCAAGAGATTGCCAAACGGATGCAGCAGTTGGTGGAGTGGTACAATCGGAATGAACGCAAAATGCACCCCGTTGAGTTAGCTGCCGAACTTCACAAGCGATTTGTTTACATCCACCCCTTCATTGACGGGAATGGTCGTGTGGCGCGGCTCTTAATGAACATGGCGCTGTTGCGAAACGAGTATAATATCGCCATCATTCCTACCATTTGTCGTGCGGAATATATCTCGGCTTTGGAGCAAGGGCATAAAGACCCTACCATCTTCACAGCTTTCATTGCCGACAGAGTTTGCATGACGCAGTTGGACATCTTACGTCTCTTTCGGGAGACCATGCCCGATGTGCCACCGACAAAAGACATAAAGACAGCCCTCCTACATACCATTCAAACTTTCCCCGGGCTGAATGCACCGGCATTGGCGCAACATACGCACCGAAGCCTGCGCACCATCCAGCGGTATCTATCTATCCTAAAATCAGAAAAACGAATACATTATCAAGGAGTTGCAAAGAAAGGAGGGTATTATCCATTGCCTGCAAATGGCGGTATAAATGACTAATTGGCGGTGTAAATGGATATTTTCTATACCTACTTGGCGGTGTAAAAAGTCGCCCAAAACACCTCCTTACTAACTTATTCTTATCTATATCTTTTTCGGAGCAGATACTATTCAGTCTTTCATCTTTTATCCTTTATCCTAAAACACTATGCTTTCTATTATTGCTGCTGTGGCGGAGAACAATGCGCTTGGGAAAGGCGGCGACCTGCTCTGCCACCTGCCGAACGACCTCAAGCACTTCAAGGCGACCACCTTAGGCGCGCCTGTCATCATGGGCTCGCACACCTACCTCTCTTTGCCGCGGCGACCGCTGCCCAAGCGGCGAAATATCGTCATCACCTCGCGCGATGCCGCGCTGTTTGAGGGTGCCGAAGTGGCGCGCTCATTAGAAGAGGCATTGCGCATGACGGAAGACGCGCCGGAGGTGTTCATCATCGGCGGCGGCATGGTCTATCGCGAGGCGTTGCCCCTTGCGGACAAACTCTACCTCACCCATATCCACCATGCGTGGAAGGACGCCGACACGTTCTTCCCTACCCTCTCCGCGTCCGACTGGCAAGAGGTCTCCCGCGAAGAGCACCTCGCCGATGAGCAACATGCGTACCCGTATGCATTCGCTACCTACGTGAGGAAATAATTAACAATTAACAATTAACAATTAACAATTAACATGCACCGCGGGTTGGTGTTTTTAACATGTAATTATCGTATAATTCACCATTAATTGCGTTGCGGGGGTGTGTTTTAACATATAATTATCGTATAATTTACCATTAATTTGCGTTGCAAAATTATATGAATAATTACATGACAATTACATGTTAAACAAAAGTCCCATTCAAAGGATTAAAAATGAATCGCCAATTATGAACTACGAATCGATTATATCGCCCATCGTGGGCATTAGTGCCAAACAGGTGGCGGCAACCATCGCGCTGCTTGACGAGAAGGCTACCATCCCGTTCATCGCCCGTTACCGCAAGGAGAAGACGGGTTCATTAGACGAGGTGCAGATAGCCGGCATACAGCAGGAATACACGCGTTTGCAGGACTTAGCCGACCGCAAACAGACCGTGCTCTCTACCATCGAGAGCCAAGGCAAACTGACCGACGACCTGCGCCGCCGCATAGAAGACTGCTGGAACGGCACCGAGTTGGAGGATATCTACCTCCCTTACAAACCGCGCCGCAAGACCCGCGCGGACATCGCCGCCGAGAAAGGGCTGACGCCGCTGGCGGAGGAGTTGCTCAAGCAACCCGCCGGCAACCCCGAGCAGATGGCAAAGCGTTATATCAATGAAAGCGTGCGAGATACAAGCGAGGCGTTGCAAGGCGCACGCGACATCATCGCGCAGCGTATCGCCGAAGACGAGCGTTCGCGCAACGCCATCCGCCGCGAGTTCGCCTACACCGCCATCCTCACGACCAAAGTGGTGAAAGGCAAGGAGAACGAGCCCGAGGCACAGAACTACAAAGACTATTTCGCGGTCTCCGAGCCGCTGAAACGCATATCCAGCCACCGCCTGCTCGCCATCCGCCGCGCGGAGAAAGAGGGCTTCATCCGCGTGGACATTTCGCCTGACACGGAGAAGAGTCTCGACAAACTGGCCCATCTCTACCTGCGGTCGAGCAACGATGCCGCCTACCAAGTGGAACTCGCGATGGAAGACGGCTACAAACGACTGCTGAAACCCGCCATAGAGACGGAGTTCGCCGCGCAGAGCAAGGAGAAAGCCGACACGGAGGCGATACGCGTGTTCGCCAACAACCTGCGCCAACTGCTGCTGGACGCGCCCCTCGGGCAGAAACGCGTGCTGGCGCTCGACCCTGGTTTTCGCACGGGCTGTAAGGTGGTGGTACTCTCCGCACAGGGCGACCTGCTCATGCACACCGTGGTCTATCTCCACCAGCCCGATGCCACCAAGACCGTTGCCGCACTCGTGCAACAGTATGCCATTCAGGCGATTGCCATCGGCAACGGCACGGCGAGCCGCGAGACGGAGCAGATGGTGCAAGTCGCCCTCAAAAACATGAGCGAGACGCAGAAGCCGCAGGTGTTCGTCGTCAGCGAGAACGGCGCTTCGGTCTATTCCGCGAGCAAATTAGCCCGCGAGGAGTTCCCCGACGAGGACGTAACCGTCCGCGGCGCGGTGAGCATAGGCAGGCGACTGATGGACCCGCTCGCCGAACTCGTGAAGATTGACCCGAAGTCCATCGGCGTGGGGCAGTACCAGCACGATGTGGACCAGACGCGGCTGAAAGAGAGCCTCGAACAGACGGTGGAGAGCGTAGTGAACCACGTGGGCGTGGATGTGAACACCGCCAGCAAGCACCTGCTCACCTACATCTCCGGCTTGGGTCCGACCCTCGCGCAGAACATCGTGGACTACCGCGCTGCCAACGGTGCCTTCCCCAACCGCAAGGCACTACTGCGAGTGCCGAAGATGGGAGCCAAGACCTTCGAGCAGTCGGCAGGCTTCCTGCGCGTTACCGACTCCGACATGCCGCTCGACAACTCCGCCGTGCACCCCGAGGCGTATCCCGTGGTGGAACAAATGGCGCGCGACTTGGGCTGCACAGTGGCTGACTTGCTGAAAGATAAAGCCCTTCGCAGTCAAATCAACCCGCACAAATACATTACCGAGCAGATTGGACTGCCCACGCTGACGGACATCCTCCATGAGTTGGAGAAGCCGAGCCGCGACCCCAGAGAGCAGTTGGAGGAGTTCCATTTTGCGGAGAACGTGCACACCATCGACGACCTGCAAGTGGGCATGGTGCTGCCCGGGATAGTAACCAACATCTCCAACTTCGGCGCGTTTGTCGATTTGGGTGTCCACAAAGACGGACTGATACATATCTCCGAGATGGCGAACCGCCGTATCTCCGACCCCGCGCAGGTAGTGAGCCTACACCAACACGTACAGGTGCGCGTCATCGCCATTGACCGCGACAGGCAGCGAATCCAACTATCGCTCAAACAGGTGTAGCGCAGCATGCTACTAATATCAGAGAGGCTGTCTAACAAGTTGAGTTAGACAGCCTCTTTTAGTTTACCCGGTGCTTGCAAGAGGTAAAAACTAACGAAACTTAAAATTATAGTTTCTGTCCCATCATGTCGTATGCATCGCCGTTACGTATGATGAGCACTTGTCCGTTGCGGAGGAGTTTTTCTGCGCCTTTGTCCGAAACAGTCCCAGTGGTATCGGGTCTGTCCGAGATACCTGTCGGGGTGTTGCTCAGGGTGGTGAACTCGCCTGTGTAGGTCTCCAAGACGCTGTTGGAAGCATTGCGGACGGTGAGGGTGTAAGCATAGTCGGTACCCTCATCCAAGCCCGTTACCGTGAAGCGGAAACCGTTGGCGGTCTGCTCGGCGTAGGTAGCGGGCGTCGTGTCTTCTTCCGCAGGTGCGTTTTGGCGGGCGGGCTTGAAGGCAATGCTTACCAACTGACCTTGTGCGTTGAAGACAAGCGTGCAGAAAGTATCGCCCTCTTTGGTGAGCACGAGGGAATAGGTGTCTGCACCGGAGACGACGGGCCATGTGATAGTTACATCTTCGTAACTCGGGGAGACAACAACCTCTTCGTCGGTTACCACTACGTCCTCCGAGCCGATACACTCACGACGCGTAAACTGTCCCCAAACTTCATCAAATTCATAATCGAAACTATTCTCGCAGGGAATATACAAATACGCATTATAGGTTGCAAAAGAACCAATTTCGACAAATGGTGGATAGGTTGGGTAGCAATAGACCTGGTACAAACGTTTGCAGCCAGCAAAAGCATTGTCTTCGATGGTTTCCACACCGGCACCGATAGTTACTTTTGCCAGTTTGATGCTATTGTTAAACGCCCCCTCACATATAGTCTTTACGCTATTGGGAATGATAACCTCTTTGAGATTCACCATACTGTCGCAAATATATGCAGGGATGGTATCTACTTTGTTACCAAATGCGAAGGAGGTTATCTGCTCGCGACTATCATGGAAAGGCGCATTGTCAGCCTCTTCCCATCCGCTACAGTTCTTAGCATTCCATATAACGGAAGTTATAGCATTACAACCTTGGAAAGCATTTTTACCCATGTGGCGAACGGACTTACCAATAGTGATAGTTGTCAGACCCGAACAATGGTAAAATGCACTATCTCCTATATTGGTTAACGCATTGCCGGTAGAGATGGCAGTAATGGCAGTACGATTGTGAAATACCCTATCTTCTATAAGTGTTACGGAATTTGGGATAATGATATCTCCCTTGATGGCAGGACTACTATAAATAATTTGCGTTTTTTCCTCGCTCTCATATACCAAATAATCTTCTACATAACAGTCTATCACTTTCTTTGCACTCCAAGGAGAACCGCTTGCAGAAGAAGCATTGTAAATAATAGGTACTTTAGAAAATGCTTTTTTGCCAATACTTGTAACGGAATTGGGAATAATAACAGGAGTCAATAATTCACATCCTTCAAACGCATATTCTCCAATAGTTGTGACAGAATTAGGAATGTTTACAAAGGTCAAGGAGTCACAGTCATTGAACGCATACATTCCAATAGCCGTTAGAGAGTTCGGGAGGTTTACAGAAGAAAGCGAATCACAGTCCTTGAACGCATTATTTCCAATACTTGTTGTTCCTTCCGGAATCACCAGATCTGTTATTAGATTATCGTTAATGTATAAGTTTTTAGAATAAGAAACCGGATTAGAGCTAAAACCAAGGGTTGTACTGCCACCGAATTGAATAGTGCACCAATCTGCTATATCGCCTGTATAATTCGTTTTGGCCAGTGCAGAGCATCCTTCAAACGCACGAGCTCCAATGTATGCTACCGAACTGCCGATAGTGATGGAGTTCAATGCGGAGCAATTCGCAAAGGCACTACCTTCAATGTTAGTAACAGAGGACGGAATGGTGATAAAGGTCAGTGCGGTGCAACGGCTGAACGCAGACTGTCCAATCCATCTTGTCCCTTCCTTGATAGTGTATGTATCAAGTGTCCTATCTACGGGTTCCAACAAGTAAGTGTCGGCATAACGGATATTGTCGATTATTGGAAGTGAGGTACAACCACTAAATACATTATCTCCAATACTTGTTACGGAGTTGGGGATGGTGATGGAGGTGAGGGCAGAGCAATCCCAGAACGCATAGTCTCCAATACCAGTTACAGAGTTGGGGATGGTAACGGAGGTGAGGGAGGAACAATCTTCGAACGCACTCCTTCCAATGCTCGTTACAGAGTTTGGGATGGTGATGGAAGTGAGGAAGGAGCAATCCGCGAACGCACCCCGTCCAATCCACTTTGTTCCTGCCTTGATGGTATATGTACTTAACGATTCATCTACTGCTCCCACTAAATAGGTATCCGCATAGCGTAGATTATCCACCACAGGGAGGGAGGAGCAACCATAGAACGCATCGTCTCCGATGCTCGTTACGGAGTTGGGGATGGTGATGGAACTAAGTGCCGAGCAACCATAGAACGCCCTATTCTGAATAGTCGTAACAGATTCGGGGATATTGATTGAGGTCAGTGCCGAGCATCCTTCGAACGCAAAACTCCCAATACTCGTTACAGATTCAGGGATATTGATTGAGGTCAATTTAGAGCACCCATAAAATGTATAAGCTTCAATACTCGTAATGGAGTTAGAAAGAATTATAGAAGTCATACTTTTACAACCATAGAACGCGTAACTGCTAATACTTGTTACAGAATTAGGAATTGTAACACTCGCTGTAACAGCAGAACTACATGCAAGTAGTTGCGTTTTGGCTTCGCTCTCATATACCAAAAAGCCCTCCACATATCCATTGACACTTTTGGCACCCCAAGGGGACCCCGAAGCAGTGCCGTTATACACGATATTTGGGACACTCGAAAATGCTCCGGCTTCAATACTTGTTACGTTATCAGGGATAGTGAGAGAAGTTAGGGCGCGGCATCCTGAGAATGCGTCCGAGCGAATACTTGTTACGGTATTGGGAATGGTGACAGAGGTAAGGTAGGAGCAACACCAAAACGCCTTTGAGCCAATGCGAGTTACGGTGTAGGTAATAGCATTGTCGGAAACGGTTTCCGGAATGCTAATAGTATTAGGAAGACCAACGTAGGTTGCATTACCCGGACCTTCTATCCACGATTGATAGGTTACTTCCACAGTGCTGTCAGTGGTAATGTTGTAACATAGGTCGCCGGACTTGAAGTCGTAGGCGTGGGTGCTTAGGGTGGTCATGATGAGCACCAAAAGCGAGAGAAGATGTTTTTTCATAGAAAACATTATTAGTTGCATAGGGACTCCTACTATGCGGATAAGTAATTTTTTGGGATGACGGTGCGCTTTGATAAGTTCCCGATAGATTCGGGAAATATGGGCTGCACCCAAGACATCGATATAAAAAAAGCGTGGGAGTTCCATTGATGTCGTTCCCACCTCTGAGGCTCTCGCATTGCCTATCATACTAAGAACGACAACGCGAAGCCCACGCCGATATAAATAACCACAAGCACAGATATCGTGTAAGATATGCACTTTCAACCAACCTATACGGGTACAGAATTTACCCAAGGTAAGAATACGGAAATTTACACCACGAGGACATTCATCGTTGCGTGTGCTCTGAGTATGATAGTTTGAACCTGCGAGATTCAGAGATCAGAACAGCGCTTCAACAAACGCCTTTTTCAACATGTCTGCTCTGCCCACCGATAGTTCATCCGCGGCGGAGCGTACAACTGCCCGCCACTCGCAGACCCCTACTGTGGACTTCACGCTGCAAAGATACTACAATTTTCTGAATTGTGCAAACGAAAATGCAAAATAATGCGCTTAACTTAATAATAGTACATTGGGAAGGCAGGTCAGCCTTGCGGTCGACCCGCGATAGACCCGCGATAGACCCGCGAAAAACATACGAAAGGGTGGCGGCGGGGAAATCTTAAAAATGTACTGTTTCAGGGGAAGAACAATTCGCCGAGAGGGGGGGCATAAAAAAAACTATCCAACAAAACAACTTGTTGGATAGCCTTTTTTTCGTAAAAAAACTTTTTCTTCTGTTATGCCATCAACGCGCCTACAAGGGCAAGGATAGCATAGAACTCCGGCAGAGCGGCGTAAATCATCGTATTGGTCTGTACGTCATGACCGGCAGCGATACCTGCGATACCGTTTGCGCAAACCATACCCTGACGAATAGCCGAGAAGAGGCAAACCAGACCTACCGCCAGACCCACACCGAAATACAGCGCAGGATTAGCAGCGATAGCCGCCTTGTCCCACATCAGGAAAGCCACGAAGCCATACAAACCCTGCGTTGCGGGAAGCGCCGAGAGAATCATGTACGAAGACGATTTCTCTTTGTTCTTCTTCAAAGCGCCTTCTGCTGCATTAGCAGCAATAGTGGTTCCGTAAGCCGAACCGATACCTGCGAGGCCGAGCATCAGCGCCCAACCCAAAAAACCTAAAAATTCCATAATGATAATTGATTATTTAATTAGTTTCACGTAGTTTCACGATGTTTCACGTAATTTTCGTATTTTATGTATTTTACGTAGTTTTCGTAATTTTTGTTCTGTTATTTCTTAAACGGTTGATAAGCAATACCTTTCCCTTCGTAGCCTGAGTTCTTGAAGTACTCCACAAAGGTCAGACGCAAGGGGTGCACGAAAGCACCCAGCGCAGACATCGCGATATTCAGCACGTGCCCGAGGAGCAGAATCAGCACAAACGGTAACCACTGCCATGTGGGGTTATCGCCAAGCACCATCAGACCGAGGTTGTTGAACGCACCGCCCAACATACCGCCGGCAAGTCCCAGCGCGTAGAGACGCACATACGAGAGCACATCGCCCAGCAGTCCGGTAGCCATGTTGTAGGTGTCCCACAAGCCTGCGCCGATATTCAGCAGCGGGTTGCGACCGGGCTTGTTGAAGATATAGATGCCCAGCGCACTCACGACCGCAATAGCAATCAGCGTCCATTTGGTTACCTCCGCGGGAGCGTTGAACAGCATCAGCAATATCAATGCCGACAAGCCGCCCACTATCAGCAACAGCCATCCCCACGTGGAGATATTCTCCTTGAAGCCGAAGCGTTTGGTGTAGCATATCGCCTTCACCACCATCGCCAAGCAGATGTGGAACACACCGATACAGATAGCCAGCACCATCTGCGCATCGTATCCCATCACCGTTCCTTGCACTATCACCTTCTTCATTGCCTCGGGATACCATGCAGCGTCCGCCAAAGGAATACCAAAGAAGGTGCCGAGGAAGAGTCCCACGACCGCTGTACCTACGCCCAGCGTGGTGATGATAGGTCCTAAACCCTCGAACATGCTGATATTCACCTTCTTGTAGTGCACCAGCAAGCCGAATAGAATCAGCACCAGTCCATAGCCTGCGTCGCCCATACACATGGCGAAGAACAGGAGGTAGAACGGTGCCAAGATGGGCGTGGGGTCAAACTCGCCGTAGGTCGGCATACCGTACATACCCGTGAAGCACTCGAACATACGCGTGAATCGGTTGTTGCGCAGTTTGATGGGCGTGTTGTCCTCCGTCGTCGGGTCTTCCGCTTGGAAGTAGATATGCTGCTCTTGGAGCATGCTATCCAGCGCGGCTGTCTGGTCTATCGGGCAGAAGCCTTCCACCACTTTCAGTGCACCTTCTGCCACGGTGTCGGTATTGAGCGTAACGCGCTGCCAATCAATCTGCTGCAACGTGTCTTGATACTCCTGCTCCACCGCGGGCAACTGTTCTTTCTTCCACAACTCGATACGTGCGTTCTGCGCTGCCAAGAGTCCTCTCAGTCCCTCCACGTCTTTGAGCAAATCGGCAGACGATTTCTTGCCAATCGTGAGTTCGGTGGCATGTGCCTCCATCTCAGCCGGCAGCGGCGTCTCCGCGCCCGTCTTGCCGACTACCACGAAGTATACCTGCCCTTTCTCGACAGTCACTTCCGTCCCCCACTCTGCCTCAAACTTCTTCTGCGGGCAGACGAAGAAACGCAGCGAATAGCCTGCTTGTTGCAGTTGCTCTATGCGTGCAGCCGAGAAATCGCCCCATACAGCCATCGTCTTCGCCTCTTTCTCGGTAGCCGCAATACGGCTCTCGAGGTTGGCTTTCTCTTGCAACAGTTGGTCGGGAGTCCCCTGTGCAATGGTCTTGCGCAGGTGGTCTGCCTTCTGCAAGAGGGCTTGCAGCGTGGCATCCTCTGCCATGCCGGAGGCTTTCTCCGTGATATGCACCACGCCCAGCGAGCGCAACTGCTCCAAGAACGCCTCGTAATCACGATGGAACACAAGGAACGTATATTTCTTCATTTGGGTAATCATACGGCAGCCTCCTTTCTTGCTTGCTCTTCAGCGGCTCGCGCCTCTGCCTCGCGTTTGGACTTCACGATTTTCTGGCTCGACTTGCTCAGGTTCTCCTCGTCTTCCATGAAGCGCTTAATCTTGCGGATAGCGTCTTGGTAGCCGGGTATCTGCACCTTCTCAAACAGGTTCACCTTCTGCGTGGTCTTCTTGCGGGCATAGTCCAGCAAATCCACCTTGCGACGCACGAACTCTTGACGAATACCCACATCAGCTATCGCCTTGAGTTGCTCAAAGCCGTCGGCAAACCATTTGGGAGAGGAGAACAGACTGAACTCCTTGGTAGAATAGACCACCTCGTCCAGCACGGGAATACGCACGCCGGCAATCTTCTTGACGGACATACGCACGTCATCCACGTGGATAAGGCTCGTGTCAAACTCTCCCCACAAGGCAAGCATCTGGTCGTAGTCCTTGATACGGCGGTTCACCTCCGCATCCAGTTCCTCTATCTCCTTCTTCGCCTTCTTCACCTCGAGCCGAAGTGCCGACTCTTTGTTTTGCAGCGTAGGGAGCGTGCGTTGCCGCATCTTGAGGTTCTTCTCAAGCGCTTGCAAGGATGTTTTATTATATTGAAATGTTATTGCCATGCCATTTCGGTTTTACGCAAACAACTATTTGTTTGCCCAATATTTATCTACGATTGCTTGCTTGATGTTGACCTCTTCGGGCTTGAAGTACTTCGCAAAGAGCGTCCATGCCACATCCAACATCTGCGTGGTGTTGATGTTCACATCAATCGCCAAAATCTCGCGCGAGTAGTCTTTTGCGAACGCAAGGCAACGCTCATCGTAGTCGGTCAGGTCGAAACCGTTCTCTTTCTTGGTCTTTGCATTGGCGGCATCTGCGTACAAACGAACAGCAGCATTCATCACCTGCGGATGGTCTTCGCGGGTCTTCTTGCCGGCAACCAACTGTTTCAGACGCGAGAGCGAGCGGAACGGGTCAACGATGACCTTACCGATGTCGCTATCACGGCGGAGGTACAACTGACCCTCGGTGATATAACCGGTGTTGTCGGGGATGGCGTGCGTGATGTCGCCGCCGGACAGCGTGGTTACGGCAATGATGGTGATAGAGCCGCCGCCCGCCTCCTCGGGGAACTGCACCGCCTTTTCGTAAATCTTCGCGAGGTCGGAATAGAGCGAACCGGGCATGGAGTCCTTGGAAGGAATCTGGTCCATACGGTTGCTCACGATAGCCAACGCATCGGCATAGAGCGTCATATCCGTCAAGAGGACAAGCACTTTCTCATGCTTCTGCACGGCGAAATACTCGGCAGCGCACAGCGCCATATCGGGGATAAGCAGACGCTCCACGGGCGGGTTCTCGGTGGTGTTCACGAAGGACACGATACGGTCGAGCACGCCGGCGTTGGAGAACACGTTCTTGAAATAGAGGTAGTCATCGTTGGTCAGACCCATACCGCCCAAAATAATCTTGTCGGCTTCGGCACGCAGTGCCACGTTTGCCATCACTTGGTTGTACGGTTGGTCGGGGTCAGCGAAGAAAGGAATCTTCTGTCCGGACACGAGGGTGTTGTTCAAGTCAATACCTGCTATACCGGTAGCAATCAGTTCGCTCGGTTGCTTACGGCGCACGGGGTTCACACTCGGACCGCCAATCTCCACTTCCTCACCTTCCACAGCCGGTCCGCCGTCGATAGGCTCGCCGTAGGCGTTGAAGAAGCGTCCTGCCAACTGCTCACTCACCTTGAGCGACGGCGCCTTGCCGAGGAACACCACCTCCGCATTGGTAGGGATACCCTCCGTGCCTTGGAACACCTGCAAGGTTACCTCATCGCCCATAATCTTAACGACCTGAGCCAGTTTGCCATTCACGGTAGCGAGTTCATCGTTACCCACCCCTTCGGCTTTCAGCGAGCAAGTCGCCTTGGTGATAGCCGTAATCTTGGTGTAAATCTTTTGAAATGCCTTTGCCATATGTCTTTTACTATTATTTACTATTATTTCCTTAAATAAATTAGTCGTTTTGTTCGTAATAATAGGACTGCTCCACGCCTTTGAACAGCAGTTCGCGGTCATTCAATCGGTCGGTCAGGTGCGCTTGCAGGAGGAAACGAAGTTCTAAATCGTTAATCGGACTGCGCTCCATGGCTTGCAGATACGCGTCTTTGTCCACAAACTGCCAATCCACAACCTTCCCAAGAGAGCGTTTTAACATCAAATCCAGCCAAATCCGCGTTGCTCTGCCATTGCCTTCCATAAACGGGTGTGCCACATTCATCTCCACATACTTAGCAATAATTTCTTGGAAGGAACTTTCCGGCATCTTTTCTATCACCTCCAACGCCGGTCGCAGGTACATACAATTGGCAAATCGAAAGCCTCCCTTCGAGATGTTTCGCTCACGAATAGTGCCCGCCTTTCCGTATCGTTTTTCCCACTCTTCAATCCCTCCGAACAGACAAGCGTGTATCTGCTGCAGACCGCGGGTGGTTCCCACCTCCAGCCTATCTATCTCGCCCGATTCAAACAACCGCCGAGCACGCTGCAAACTCTGCTCATCTACCGTCATTCCCGCTTGTGTTCTAAGTGTTCATTTCTCCTATCCCTCAATCCGCACAGACGAGGGATAGGAAGAATGCGCTTATCCTTTTATTTGTTTTTCTGCTAATAAGTTATTCAGTTTCTGTTGATAGTCTTCAAACTCGGCGGAGTGGAACTCGCTGTAGTTCATCTGCTTGCAGAGGTTGATGACACGCTTGAAGTACTCGCTTACCTCCAAGAAGTTTTGGAAGTCGTAGTCGTGCTTGCAGATGTCCATCACCACGTTGAGCATGTACTGCTGGCGGTCGAGCGGGCAAACGGCGTCAATCTTGTCGAAAGCATCCTGCTGCAAGATGACGAAGTCAATGACCTCCGATTTCCAGAACTCCTCGTGGTAATCTACGGGCACACCGTCATCACCCAAGATGTTGATTTGCTCCTGAATCTCCTTACCGCGTTGCAGATAGGTCTTCATGTCGTTCACCTTCTCCAGCCACTTGTCGTCAATCAGTTTGCTGATATACTCCTCAAACTCGGGGTACTCAATGTACTTTGAATAGGAGTCAATGGGGTTCACCGCCGGATAACGCTTGCGGTCGGCGCGCGCCTGCTCCAGTGCGTAGAAGCAACGAGCGACCTTCTTCGTACCTTCCGTAACCGGCTCTTTCAGGTTACCACCCGCAGGCGACACCGTACCGAGGAATGTAACCGAACCCGTAGCACCGTTGTTCAGATATACATATCCCGCGCGAGCGTAGAAAGCGCCGATGATAGCGGACAAGTCCATCGGGAAGGCATCCTGACCGGGCAACTCCTCCAAACGGTTGGACATCTCGCGCAATGCCTGTGCCCAGCGGCTGGTGGAGTCTGCCATCAGCAGCACGCGCAGACCCATGGAGCGGTAGTACTCGGCGATGGTCATAGAGGTATAGACAGATGCCTCACGCGATGCCACCGGCATGTTCGATGTATTGGCAATGATGATGGTACGCTCCATCAACTTACGCCCCGTATGCGGGTCTTCCAGTTCGGGGAACTCGGTGAAGGTCTCCACTACCTCGTTGGCACGCTCGCCGCAGGCTGCGATAATCACGATGTCTGCCTCGGCTTGCTTGGAGATAGCGTGCTGGAGCACGGTCTTACCCGTACCGAAAGGACCGGGGATGAAGCCCGTACCACCCTCGCAGATGGGGTTGGCGGTGTCGATAGTACGCACGCCGGTCTCTAATAGTTTGAAAGGACGCGGCTTGCTCTTGTAGGCGAGGATGGCTTTCTTCACGGGCCATTTCTGCA
>JBJECJ010000045.1:22404-23541 GCA_051870955.1 Paludibacteraceae bacterium
GGACGCGGCTTGCTCTTGTAGGCGAGGATGGCTTTCTTCACGGGCCATTTCTGCACCATGGTAACCTCGTGATCGTTGCCCTCGGCATCGGTCAGCACAGCGATGGTGTCCTCTATCTTGTACTCTCCGGCGGGCACGATGCTCTTCACCGTGTACTCGCCCTCGAAGACGAAAGGCACCATGATTTTGTGGGGTTGGTGGTTCTCGTCCACCTCACCGAGCCATGCGGCAGCCTCCACCTTATCGCCAACCTTGGCGATAGGCGCGAACTGCCAGAGTTTCTCTTTGTCGAGCGGGAAGTTGTACTCACCGCGCTTCAAGAACACACCCGTCAGTTTATCCAAGTCGTTCTGCAAGCCGTCGTAGTTACGGCTCAGCAGACCGGGACCGAGCGTTACCTCGAGCATGTGTCCCGTGAACTCAACCAAGTTACCCACTTTCAGTCCGCGGGTGGACTCGAACACCTGCGCATATACATTGTCGCCGATGACCTTGATGACCTCTGCCATCAACTTGGTTTGCCCCACGGTGATGTAGCAGATTTCGTTTTGTGCGACAGGACCATCTACCGTAACTATCACCAAGTTGGAGATGATACCTTTAACTTTTCCTGTTGTCATATCTTTGTACGATTCGATTTTACTTTAGCGTTAATTGCCGTCAACTTCTTACTTTTTAACATATAATTGCCGTGTAATTATTCATATAATTTTGCAATGAATAATTAATGTCTAATTACATGATAATTATATGTTACTTACTTTAGCGTTAATTGCCGTCAACTTCTTACTTTTTAACGTATAATTGCCGTGTAATTATTCACATAATTTTGCAAGGAATAATTAATGTTTAATTACATGATAATTATATGTTAAACCCCTGACGGCAATTATATGTTTAGTCTAATTTAATTCCTTTTTTCATGTCTGCGACGAGGGTGCGGAAGACTTGCTCGCCTTGCTCTACGGTCAGCAGCGACCAGCGGTTGAGCATCTCGGCTTGCAGGTAGTAGGCAAGGACGTTCTCAATAGAGAAGTCCACGAAGAGGGTCTTCTCCTCGAGCCATGCGAAGCGCAGCGCGTCCATGCGTTTCTCGCGCTCCATGAGGTTCTCCACCTCCACGAGCGACATCACCTC
>JBJECJ010000045.1:23641-54133 GCA_051870955.1 Paludibacteraceae bacterium
TGCCCGATGATGGTGTCGTCGTACTGCTCCATCTGCTCGGTTATCAGCGCGTCATCGCTCTTCATGCGCAGCAGCGCCAGCAGCGGTTTGTCTTTCTCGGCAAGCGTCTCATCCAGCAAAGCCAGCAAAGCGTCCATCGTCATAGGCGCTTCGCCACCTGCTTTCAAATCAGGCAAGCCTGCCAATAAACATTCGTAACCCATAGCGGCTTAGAATAACAATTCAACCAATTGCGGACGGAGGAACTCCTTGAAGTACTCCACGAACTCCTTGTCGCCGAAGTTCAACTTGTAGCCGCCCTCGGCAGGCACAATGGAGAAATCGGTCTTGATACCTTTCACCTCGTTGATTTTCACGCCCTTATCCAGCAGTCCTTTGGCGTTGGCTGCAAAGTACTTACGCAGCGCCTCGGCATCCTTGGTCTCGATAATAACCTCGCCGGTCGTTGCCATCTGCTCTGCCAACTTGGCTATCACGCCTTGCATGAATTTGGCGTCCGCGGTAGCGGCTTTCACGCTGTCTTGCGCCACTTGGTCGGTCAGCAGATTGGTAACCTCGGTCTTGAGGGCGTTCACGCTCTGCTCGGCAAACAAGCGCAACTCCGCGCGAGTGTTCTTGTCGAGTTCTGCGGCTTTGGCAGCAGCCTGCGCTTGCAGTGCTTCGGCTTGTTTCTTTGCCTCGGCTACGATGCTCTCTGCCTCTGCTTGGGCTTTCGCGATGATTTGTTGTGCTTCGGCATTACCTTTCTCTACGCCTTCTGCGTAAATCTTGTCGGTTAATTCTGATAAGTTCATTGTATCTGTAAGTTTTATTATTTTCTGCTGTATGGAGTTGGATAACCGGTGTTCCTTATGTTATAGAACATATTTTCGCAAAGAAACCAAAACCGCCTGCAAAGATACAAAAAACATTCCACATATACAAATTTTTCGGAAAGAAAATGAAAAATACTACCATTTTGCACATTTGGAACGTTTTTCTTCGTGTGGCGCTCGGTAATGAGTACCCCGCCTCCGTTAATAGCCGTTAAGTGTTTTTCTTGTACTCCGTTAATGACCGTTAATTATCCATTAATATATGCCTCCGTTAAAGGGCGTAGGATAACAAGAAATGGGAGAAGTTGTTACCCTTTCCCCGACAAGTCGCGGACGCATCCCCACCCCCTTCCTACCCATCATTCTTCCCCCTGCTATTCCCCAGCTATTCCCCAGCCACTCTTCTCGGTATCTGCTCGGTTTCTGCTCGGTATCTGCTCGGTATCTGCTCGGTTCCTGCTCGGTTCCAACACCTGTCTATATCGAGACTATACCGAGACTAAAACGACTCTTACCACCACAACAAAATGACCTTGATATACCGAAGTTCGACATAAGCGAATACTTTCGGCAATCAAGAACAATTTGTTCGGAGTAATAAAAAATTAGTGTATATATTTGGTAAAAAAAGGAGTGTTCAAGATTATGCGCAGAAGAAGATGATGAGGAGTTGGGCTGCCATGACGCGGAGGAAGGTGGTCAGTGGATAGACCGTGGCGTAGCAGACGGAGGCTTGGTCGTTGTCGTCGGCGAACGACTCGGCATACGCCAAGGCAGGCGCCGCCGTCATCGCGCCCGCCAGTAAGCCGACGACCTTAAAGTAATTCATTTTCAGCGCTTTATAGGCTATGCAACCGACTATCAGGAGCGGCACGATGGTGATGATAAAGCCGTACAACACCCACATATAGCCGCCCGAGAGGATGGTGGGAACGAACTGCTCGCCTGCCTCGAGCCCCAACGCCGCGAGGAAGAGAGTGAGCCCGACCTGACGAAGCATCATGTTCGCCGAGGTGGTGGCGAAAGTAACCATGTTGTAGTAGGGTCCGAAGCGCCCGATGAGCAGAGCGACGATGAGCGCACCACCTGCCAGCCCGAGGCGGAAAGTCTGATGAAGGAAAGGCAGAGGAACAGGCAGCAGCCCCAAACATATACCCAACACGATGCCGAAGAAGACCGGCAGGAGGTTGGGCAGGTCCAAGCGTTTCAGTTCGTTACCGAAGGTGTCCGCCACGCGCTGCACGTCCCCGCGGTCGCCCACAACAACGAGGCGGTCGCCCAACTGCAAGACCAACTCGGGTGTGGCGAGCAGGTCGATACCCGCACGGTTGACGCGCGTGATGGTGGCGTGGTACTGCTGCCGGAGGTTGAACGAGGCGATACGCTTGCCGTTGCACTCGGGGCGCGTTACCACGATACGGCGCGAGACAAGGTGGTCGGAGTGTTCGCGCGAGCGGAAACTATAGTTCTTGAGCGTGCCGAGCAGGCGCAGCGTGTCCACATGCTGTTTGTCGGTGAGCACGCGGATGGTGTCGCCGTTGCCGAAAGTGGTCTGTTCGTGGATGAGTTCATCCGAGCCGTCGGGGCGTATGACGCGACTGACGACCATCTCGCGGATAGGACAGAGACGGCGCAGGTCGTGGATGGTCATGAGCGGCAACTGCGGATTGCGGAGCGTGATATCCACGCACACAGGCTCCTCGGAGCGCTCCTTGCCCTCGGCTTTCAGCCTCGCTTGCTCCTCGGGCAGGCGCACGCGGAAGAGCAGGCGCACAAGTTCCATCGCGAGGATAGTGCCGACTATCGCCAAGGGGTACGCCACAGCATAACCCATTGTAACAGAGGGCGATACGCTACCCATGACGTCCTGACACGCCTGCTGCACCGCCGCCAGTGCGGGCGTGCTCGCCACGGCACCCGACAGAACACCGTCCAGCGTGTCCATGCCAATCCCCGTGGCGTAGTGGAGACCTATCGTGCAGAGGCAGCCGAGCAGGACGACGGCGGTCGCCAAGAGGTTGAGTTGCAAGCCGCTGCGCTTGAACGGCGCGAAAGACGGACCGACCTGCAAGCCGATACTATACACGAAGAGTATCAAGCCGAAGGTGTTGGCGAACTGCGCCACGTCGTGGTTGATACGGACACCCAAGGCGGAGAGGACGATACCGACGAACAGCACCCACGTTACGCCGAGCGAGAAATGCCCGATTTTCGCCCGCTCGCCCAACCAGAGCCCCAAGGTGATGACCAGCGTCAGGAGCAAAGTGGACTGGATAATGCCGGGAGTGGATATGAACTCGAACAGTTGTTGCATGGTTCAAAGAGAAGATACAATGACTTGAATCTTAATGAATTAATAGCGATTGCGTCAGTTATTGCTCACCACCCGTTGCAGCCCGACCAGTTGGTCGGCTCTCGCGCCGAAGGGGCGGTAGAAGACGTAGATGGTATATTCGTTCTGCGTCTGCCAGTAGGCGCCGTCCGTGCGCATGGTGGTCGCCGCGCGGCTGCCCTTGGGCAGGAACCAATACTGGTAGTCGTAGCCGCCCTGCTTCACGAGAGCAGTGAGGTAGTAAGCCCCCTGCTCGTTGTCGTAGAGCATGCGGTTCAGCATGCTCATTTGGTTGTCGAAGAGGTCGCCGCCGACATAGAGCGTGCCATCGAACCACGGTCGGTCGCACTCGAAGAGCCAGTGCACCCACATGTACTCCGCCTCGGTGTCGGGGTCGGAGGTGCGCTCGGCGTTCACGCGAAACTGCCCGTTGACGTCGTATTCGTGCATATAGACCCCCTCCTGCGGCTGCGAGGGGAAGAGGATGGCGTGGTAGTCGCGGTTGTCGTAGGCTATGCGGTCGATACCCGTGCCGGCATAGTACGCCGAGTAGGCGTCAAAATGGTGGTACTCGTTGCCGCCCTCAAAGACGAGCGCGGGGTTATTGAGATAGCGCAGACGCTTGCTCTCCACGAAGGTAGGCTGCCGGATGATGGCGCGGTTGTCCGTCCTGCCGTTCTGCTGCACCACGAGGGTGAACTCCTGCGGGTCGCGCAGGCTGACGGCGGTCATAACAACGTCGATATCCAGTTGCTGGTAGTGTCCGTTCAGTTCCTTGATGGTCTTGGAGTGGGCGTTGGCGTCTATCGACACCTTGGGGTCCGCCACGGCGAAAGGCACCCATGCAACGGTCTTGTCGCGGTCGCCGTCTTCATAGACTTGGATGGCATAGAGCCCGCTCGCCGTGAGTTGCATATCCTCGTTGGGGAAGGTGAAGCGATAGTGGGTGTAGTCGCGCTGGGTGTTGATGGAGTGCTGATAGTCGGTGATGTCCATGGTGGTGAAGCCGCGCAGATACTCGGACGAGAGGAGTGCGCTCGGGTTGCCGTCGGCGTTGAGGTGGAGCACGGTGTAGGTGTAGAAATGCACGTCGTGGCTCATCTCGTCGAAGGAAATCTCGAGGGTGTTGTTCTCATCTTGTCCGTCCACGACACCGTTGTCGAGGTAGAGGAAGGGGCGCTGCATGGAGGGGCGCTCGCCGTCCTGCTCCGCCAGCGCGTCGGCAAGCAGACGGGTCCGCAGCGTGCGCAGTTCGGCATTGAGCGGCGCCGCGAAACACATACACAGAGCGCCCAACAGCACACTCCGCAACAGCACACACCGCAGCAGAACACTCCGCGATAAACCACACCGCAGCAGAACACGCTGCAATAAACCACACCGCAACAGGTTGGCAAAAGTCCTCATAGCCGTTTCCTTTCGATTGTGCGTGCAAAGGTACGAAAAAAAAACGGACTACGCAAATATAATTGCGAATTAACATGAGTTCAATATAAACGAACTACTTCAGCACTCAAACAGTAATTTGGTTTTTGGTAATGAATTAATGATTAATTACACGAAAATGCTTGCATCTATGTTTATCCCGACTTGTCGGGAACTTGTCGGGGTTATATGTTAAAGAATAGAATATTTGAATAATTTTTGGAAATTTTTGTTGAAAGCGACCAAACCTAAAAAAAGGTACGATTATTAAGATTCCTCCCCCGCTCTCCGACAGACACTTTTTCGCGGGTCTCTCGCGGGTCTCTCGCGGGTCGTCCGCAGGTCTCCCCCACCCCAAAATGGTACGATTATTAAGATTTCCCTTTCCGAGAGGTGTGAACGCGTGAACGCGTTCACACCTGCAAGGAAGAATGTCAGCGTCCGAGTATGCGTCCGGTCAGGTCGTAGCGCATACCGTTGCGGAGAATCACCACTTGCCCGTTCTCTATAGTCTTGACGGGGACAAGGGCGTCGGCAGGCTGCTCCAGCGCCGTAACATAGCCCCAGAAATAGACGTTGTCGAGGACAAAGGTCTGCGCCGTAGCGTCGTAGAACTTCATCTGTATGAACTTCTTGAAGTCGGTGGGGAAGTCGTCCAAGAGCAGGTCGAAGCAGTTCCACTCGTTGCCCGCGAGCGTCAGTGCTTGCCCGGGCGCGTTGTCCGCCAGCCCCAGCGAGATGGGCAGCAGCGTCAGGACGGCGTCCGCAGGGGTCCACACGTCAATATGCAGGTAACTCATCGCCGACATATCCATCGGCGCGTTGTTGTTGATTTCCCAGCCGAGGTAGTCGAAGTCGGTGAGCAGGATGGCGGTGTCGCCCTCTGCCAGCACCAAATCCTGCGATTGCGTCTTCTGGTACCAGTTGCCGGCATGGAAAGGTGCGAAGGGCGCAAAGTGGTCAGAGTAGATAGAGCGCACGTAGGGAGCCGTCTGCATGGGCTCGGGTGCGGAGCCGGGCGCGGGTGCGTCGAGCGTCGCAGCCGCCACGCTGACCGTGTCGGACACCAGTCCGGAGAAGTCGGTTGCGAAGGCAGAGAACGTGTATTCCGTGCCCATCGCAAGGTTATTGATGACCACCTGTTTCTTTGCGCCCGGGGCGGCGGTGAGCGTAGCCGCAGCCTTGCCGTCGCGCAGGACGGTGTAGTGCAGCGAAGGTCCGTTGTCCTGCCCTATTATCTCCAGCGTGATGGCATGGTAGCCGCATTCTGCCACGCTGAGCACTACCCCGCTCGGGGGAACGGTGTCCACGTAGGGAGTCGCCCGATAGAAATAGACATTGTCCACCGCAAACGCCGCCAGCCCGATGTTGTCGCTGAACTTAAACTGGAAGATAGAACTCCAATCCAAGTCGCCAAAGTCCGCCACGGGTACGTCAAAACTATTCCAGCGTTGTGCCTTCAGCGCGAGTGTCAGCGAGTGCTTGTCGTCCGTCTCCAGTCCCTCGCCGCCGAAAATCGGCGTGATGGCGAGCGAACCGTTCTTCTCCGACCAGATGTCTATGTGCAGACGCTCCATGACGGTTGCGTTCACCGCCCCCGTGCACGTCCAGCCTAACCAGTCGAGGTTGGTGTAAGCGAGGTAATGGTCGCCCTCCACGGTCTTCTCCTCGAAGGTGGTGTGGTCGCCCCAGTCGGCATGGTAGTTGTCCCACACGGGGTTCACCGTGTAGGCATCGGAATAGAGCGCGATGACCTGCTCGGCAGGCACCTCGGGCACGGGTGCCGCGGTCAGCGGTTGGGTGTAGCGCAGCGTGGTACGTCCCGACGCCACCACCTGCTCCGTGGAGCGGTTGCCCGCGCCGTCAAGCACCGTCAGCGAGAAATGGTAGTCGCGGTCTGCCACCAGCCCCTCAATGCTAATCGTGGAGTCTGCCTGCACCGCCACGGTGGCGCGTTTCATGTTCTGCGCGTCCACCGCCTCACAGCGCGACACGAAGAGGTTATCCTCGTAGGCGAGTTTGAAGGTCAGCGAGTAGTAGGAAGAGTCTATGAGCGTCGCCGAGCGGAGCACGGGTGCCTCCTCGTCGGGGATAAGCGAGCCATAGACCTCCATCTCATAGACCTTCATGCCATACTGCGAAGCGTCCTTCGTGGAGAAGAAGCGCAGGTAGCGCACACCCTTCGCCTGCTCGGCGTTGTCGTAGAAATAGTCCACCACGGCAGCCACACCCGTGTGTCCGCCCGAGTAGATGGTGCGCCACGACGCGTTGTCCGTAGAGGCGTCGATATGGTATGCCTCCGAGCGTGCGCCCTCGAAGGAGACGGAGATGAGGTCGATATCGTAGAACCCGCCGAGGTCCAGCGTGAACCATGCGTCCACCTCGCGCTGCGCGGCATCATCTATCCCCGCATGCGCGTTCCAGAGCGTGGAGGGGTTGCCGTCCACTGCCTTGGAGGCGTCGTCATTGCCTTGGTGTCCGCTCTCAGCAAGCAGGTGGTTCAGCGCAAGGTTACCCCCGCCATAGACCACGAGGTCCAGCGGCTCCGACTGCATGCCGTCCGCCTCAGCCACGATAGACACCAGCCCCGTGTGGGCAGGCGTGAACACATTATTCTCAATCGTGCCGGCGTCGGCAGGCGTGAGGGTATAGGCGGGCGACACCTCGAGGCGGCGTCCGTACTGGTCTATCCCCGCCGCAGAGAGCAGGACGGTCTCGCCCAAGGGGCATAGGATAGACGGTGCCGTAAGCGACAGCGACTGCACCACGGCAGGCGCTGCCTGAAAGACCTCGAACTCATAGAACGAATAGCCGTAGGGCGTGCCGCGCTCCTGTCCGTCGAAGCGCACATAGCGCGCCGTGGTCTCGGGCACGGCGAAGGTCTGCGTGTGGGGGAAGCCCTCCAACTTCTGCCCCGTTACCTCCAAGAGCACCTCGTAGGTCTCGCCGTCTGCCGAAGCCGACACGGTGAAGGTCTTTCCGTAGGCACCTTCCCAGATGATACGAATAGAGTTGAAGGTGCGGTCTTGCCCCATGTCTAAGAGCCACCACTGCGGGTCAGAGGAAGCAGACTCCCAGCGGGAACCCGTCTGCCCGTCGATGGCAGCAGCGGCATTGCCGGATGAAGCGGTAGCCGACGAACCCGCCGAAGCCAACGCGAAGTTGACGTCTGTCTGTGCGAAACCTAAAAGGCTCACCAGCACCAGCACAAAAGAAAGAATAGTGCGTTTCATAAGATATAAGTGGTTAGTGATTAGTGGTCAGTGGTAAGCACAGGAGGTAGTCAGCCTCCTATGCCCTATTTGATAGTTTATTTCTCAATCACACTACCAACGACATTGTATTTCACGCCGTCGCGGATAATCACAATTTGCCCGTTCTCAATGGTCTTGGTAACCTTCGGGAACACCTCCTGCGCGTCAAGCAGCGTGGTGGTACCGTTTTCTTTCCAGAAATAAACGTTGTCAAGACCTACGTACTTCACGCCGTTCCAACCAAGGAACTTCATCCAGTTGACGTTATCCAATCCCCAGTTTTGTATAGGCTCAGCAGGATAAGCCGACAGCGGTAAGTCCACACTATGCCAGCCTTCGCCTTCCAGCGCCTTACCACCCAGTTGCGTGTCGTTCACGAGGACTTCAAACGATGGGCAGGATGCGTCGGTCCAAACATCCACGTGCAGGTACTCCATTGCGGAAGCATTCACACCACCTTTGGTACCCTTGCACTCATCTTTGCCGACAATGGCGTCTGCTCCGTCATTATTCACACCCCAAGCCGTCCAGTTGGTTGCTGCATTGTACAAAATGTAGTTCTGTCCGTTTTTCTCTACAAGGTCGTACTTCGCACCACCCCATGTGTTGAGATTGAACTCATGTGCCACTGCCAATTCTATACCGTCTGCATAGATAGCCAAAACCGTCTTATTCGTCAGGTTGGGAGCCTCAGCAGGTGCAGGATAATCGAGTGTGGTAACCGATACCTCTATATGATTCTCTGACACATTATCGGCAGCATCCATAGCATAGACGGAGAGCGTGGACGTGGTTGCTGCGGTCAGACCCGTTACGGTAATCTTGCCATCCGCAGGAACAAACTTACCCACCTCTGTCTCACCGTTCTTCACGAGATATTGGAGCACACCAACGTTATCCTCTGCGGTAACACTCAGCACTGCCGAAGTGAAAGAAGTAGTCTCCAACACTGCGGTAAGCATCTTCGGTTTCTCGGTATCCAAAGCAGCAGTGGTATAGAAATAGATATTGTTCATCCAGAACGTGAGGTTCTTCGCATTATCTATCTTCAACTGATAAACATTCGTCCAGTTGGTTGTACTTGCCCAAGCACCCTCGTTCAACGCAATCTCAATGCTGTTCCATTGACCGCCTACAAGGTCTTTGGTAACGCCCTGCTCGGCTTGACCGGTAATCGGCACAAAGCGCATGGAGCAGTTATTTTCTACCCATACATCGGCATGGAAAGTCTCCATCGCAGCGCAGTTAAGAGCAAAATCCACTAAACCAAAGTAACCAGCATCAGTTGTAACAAACTTCTTGCCGTATGTGTCTTGCACATAGGTTGTACCACTTCCCCAATCACCAAAATTGCAATCTGCTTCATAGGTTGCCGAATAGATGGCTTTCACTTGGTTAGCAGGATAAGTCGGAGCAGCAGGAGCAGCAGCAGGCTCGGTAGCGACCGCCAGCTTTACGGTTACTTCGCAGGTAGCCGTGAAGTTGCCATCTACGGTGGTAACCGTAATGGTAGTCGTTCCTTCTGCTATGGGAGTAACCACACCGTCTGCTACCGTTGCCACACTTTCTGCGGAAGAAGCCCATGTTACGGCTCTATTAGCCGCATTAGCGGGAGCCACCGTAGCATGCAGGGTCAGCGTCTTGTTGAGAGGCAAATCGGCTGCCGTCACATCCAGCGTAACCCCTGTAACCGCAACATCCGTCGGACATGTGGTGCCATACAAATAGTCATTGAGTACATAATTCGACCAGTCATTGGTGTTGACACTTGACCGAATCTCAATCTGACCGGAATAACTGATTACAGCCCCCGGGGCAGGCTTGTTGTCTGCCGATACGAGCGTCAGCGTTACCGTGTAATCATCCGTCTTTGCCTTGGTGAAATAGGTGTTGAAATCCTCTGCCGAACCATTCAAAGTGAATGTACCGTTCATTCCATTATCGTTACGGAACATCGTTTCGCCCTCGTTTCCCTCGCCTGCGCTAACCACAATGGTAACATTGCCGTTTGCTTGTGTTTGGATGGTAAAGAGCGGGCTGCAATAACCATTATTTGCGGTTATCTTATCAGCGGGCTCTGCGCAGAACTTGGACGCAGGAAGCGGGTCTGCTGCTTTTGCCCATGTAACCCCTTCCGACTCAGGAGAATCGGACATACCAAGCGCAGTAGCAACAACCTTCACCGTATAGGTAGCCGCCACATACGATTGGAACGCCAATGTTGCCCCATTGGTTACTTCTTCCGTACCGACAAGCGTGGTGCCGTTGTAGATATGGGCAATATATTTCTCAGCACCTTCTACTCCTGTGAAAGTTATCACACCCTCAGCCGTTACTGCCACATTAGTCGGTGCGTCCAAAGCAGCACAACTAACGCCGTACGAATACTTCATATCAGGATTAAGGAAATAGGGGCTTTCAGTGCCTATCGTCCACGAGAACGCGTGTCCGGCAAATTGGATAACAGCACCATCGGGAAGGCTGACATCTGCTTTCTTGGTAAGCGTGTAGGTCAGATTATCCTCAGAGAGCGTGCCTCCTGTGAAATACTCAGAAGCAGATACTATGCTCGCAGGAGTGGTAGTGCTTATTACATTCCAACTTTTCTCCCACGAACCTTCATTCTCAAAGCCACCGTTGCGGAACGTAGCCCCGTCAATCGTGATAACGACATCACCGTTTGCCGCCGTAGTCCATGTCAGATAGGCTGTGCCATAATCTTTGGTGAGCAGTTCGTTTGTAGCATGACACCATGCGTGCACATCTGCGCCATCTTCGTAGTAAACCACAAAAGTCTTGCTTCCACCGGTATAGGTAACTGTAACCTCTGTCTCCTGTTTTGTAAATTGCGCGGTATAAAGGACGATACCGGCACCTTCAACAGCACATTGGTGAGTAGTACAAGTAAGGTTTTCCGCAGAGGGAAAAGTCATATAGATTCCTTTGTATGCAGCCCAATCTGGTTGTTGCAGAGAACCCACTGAATTTGGCATATTCTCTGCTGTTTCTGCACTGACTTTGAACTTGTTGTTTGAGTCGGTAACCCATCCAACAGTACTCCAATCGATAGCCGCACTCACAGATGCCGAACACAGCACCATCACCGCAAGCGCAAGCGATTTTAGAAATTGTTTTTTCATAATGATAATAAATTTAATAAGTTAGTAAAATTGAGTTGATTTATACTTACAATGCTGTTCCGAGGATGGAATAGGCTTTGTTGTCGCGGTAGATGATGAGCATGCCGTTCTCTATGCGTTTCTGCACGCTTTTTGCGGGTGTTGCCACAGCGGGCATGGTGGTCGTCTTGTCGGAGCAGAGCATGTCGGCGGTTACGCCGTTCACATCCATTGCCCATCTGCCGTCCCATGCGGGGTTCGACCACTCCAAGTGGAAGTTCATCGTAGCGGGCAGCGCCTCATACTCTACCTCCACCGACATGCTTGCCTCGCCGTTGCCTTCCGTGATGTCCGCACCTGCCGTGTAGGTCGGTGCTTTGGCGCCGGAGGGAGCCACATAGAGGTAGTCCAGCAGTTGGGTAGCGCCGTTCTCCGTGTTGGGTTTCACGGTGATTTGCACCTTGTTCGCAGCCGTCAGTTTGAGCGTCAGCAGGATACGTCCGTTGGGGTCGCCGAAGTTAGCGTTCCCTTCGTGCCCCGTCGGGAAGTCGCAGTAGGTCAGGCTCTCGGTGGTGGCTTCCACCGTAGCATAGTTGTCCGACACATTATTCACTGCATCCATCGCATAGATAGCAAAACTGTACGCAGTACCGGACACCAGATTGTCTATCGTGATTTGCCCGTCCGTAGCCGTAAGGATACGCTTTGTCTCACCATATACCACTTGGAACTTGCTAACGGCAATCGTCTCGCCGTCCTCGGTCTCTTTGTCCGTACCTGCCACATTCAGCACCGCCGTATTGTGCGTAACGGAAGCCAACGAAGCCTCGCCCATAACGGGTTTGATAGTCTCCTTCTCTGCTCCACCGCAAGAGCCCCACTCTATTTTATCCAATGTCGGGAACACCACTTCCCCGGGCATAAGCACGTACAAAGGCGTGTAGAAAGTAGGGTCAGACGCTGCGTCGATGTTAATGACAATCTTCGTGGAAGTAGAGGAGGTAATCTTCGTCCGAACATCAACGGCTCCGGGATTGTAGAAGGTACCGCCTAATCCTTGCAGGTTTTCGCCCTCGATAGTCATCTCATAGTTGCCGTCAGAGATTTTCTCGCAGGTGAGCGTGATGGTTGAATTACCATCATTAGAACTGAGTTGGTCATGGCAATACGATGTTGCACCAACCGAATGGGTGGTCAGCAGCGCAACGGCTACTACACACCCTTTGAAGAATAAGTGCTTCATAATAGTTGTTGATTTTAAGTTGATTATTTTGGTTGATTTGTTGTCAGAGTAATCGGAGTAATCGGAATAATCTGAGTGTTCTGAGTATTCTGAGTGCTCAGATTATTCGGAATGGTGTGCTATCTCAGGACGAACTCGGCGGGGGTGCCTTCGGCGGCGTCGGGGGCTATCCACACTTGGAAGCGTCCGGGCTCGGCGGTGCGTTGGTAGCCGCCGTCTGCGCCGAGGGTGATGTGGTCGGCATAGTGCCAGTACGCCAAGTTGTCGCGGGTGAGGGTGAAGGTTACCGTAGCACTTTCGCCCGCGGGTATGCTGACGCGCCGGAAGCCTTTGAGTTCGCGCACGGGGCGCGTAACGCTACCCACGAGGTCGCGCACATAGAGTTGCGGCACCGCCACGCCGTCCCGCTCGCCCGTGTTGCGGATGGTGCACGAGACGGTGAGTTGGTCGGTCATGAGCGTATCGGAGAGCACGGGCTCGCCATAGCAGAAGGTGGTGTAGGTCAGTCCGTAGCCGAAAGGCAGGAGCGGCTTGTCGCCGTATTCCAGCCAGTAGGACGACTCGCCGAGCGAGAACTGCGGCGCGCCCACGGGTATTTGGTCGATGAGGACAGGATGGTCGGTGGGGCGACCCGTGTTCTTCTTGTTGTAGTAGATGGGGATTTGCCCTTCCGCCTGCGGGAAGGTGATGGGCAGTCGTCCCGAGGGTGCTGCCTCGCCCATGAGGAGGCGTGCCAACGCAGGACCTGCCATGGTGCCGCCGTGGAAACTATACAGCACGGCGTCGGCTATCTCCAACTCCTGCCCTATGCAGAGCGGGCGTCCCGCCATGATAACCAGCACCACGGGCTTGCCCGTCGCCTTGAGCGCACGCAGTTGGTCGGTCTGGTTGCCCGGCAGGTCGAGGTGCGCACGGCAGCGTGCCTCGCCCGAGAGGATGCTCTCCTCGCCGCCGAAATAGAGGATGACATCGGCTTGTGCGGCTTGGCGGCAGAGGCGGTTCATCTCCTCCGTGGTCATCTCCTCGCGCGACCAGTGTTTGCCGCGTTGCTCCAGCAGGCGTATCTTGCCACTGGGGGCGTGGGCGTCTCGCCCGCGGTTTTCTTCCTGCGCCATGCTGCGGAACGCCATCAGCGGCGTGATGGTCATGGAGTCCACCTTGTCGAAGCACCATGTGCCGTTCTGGTCGTGCCGGCTATCCGCCAGCGGTCCGCAGACAAAGATACCGGGGACGCGGGCGTCTCGCCCGCGGCAAGCATACGAATACACCGGGGACGCGGGCGTCTCGCCCGCGGTTTTCTGACCACTGACCACTGACCACTGACCACTACCCACCGGCAGCACGCCGTTGTTCTTGAGCAGCACGGCGGATTCCTCGGCGGCTTGTTGGGCGGCGGCTAAGGCTTCGGGGGCGTAGTACTGCGGCGTATCGACCGCGCAGTAGGGGTGCTCGAACAAGCCCAAGCGGAACTTCAGGCGCAGGATGTCGCGCACGCAGGCATCTATCTGCTTCTCGCTCACCCTACCCTCTTCCACAAGGCTCTTCAGGTGCCACGGATAGCCGTGTCCTTCCATATCCATCTCCATCTGCGCGTTCATGCTCAGCAAGGTCGCCTCGCGCAGGTTCTCGCAGTTGCCGTGGGCAATCATGTTGGCGGACGAAGCCCAGTCGCTGACAAGCAGTCCGTCGAAGCCCCACTCGCCGCGCAGGATGTCCACGTTGAGATGGCGGTTTGCCGAAGCGGGCACACCGTTCAGGTCGTTGAAGGCGCACATGATAGTCGCGCTACCCGCGTCAATAGCCGCTTTGAAGGGCGGGAGATAGACCTCGCGGAGCAGCACCTCTGGAATCCATGTGGTGTTGTAGTCGCGTCCGCTCTCGGAGGCGGAGTAGCCGGCGAAGTGCTTCACGCAGGCGGCGAGGTCAATCTGCCCCTCGCCTGTATCGGGGTTGTAGTCCGTGCCTTGGTAGCCGCGCACGGTGGCAGCAGCCATGACGGAGGTGAGGTAGGTGTCCTCGCCGTAGCCTTCCGCTACGCGTCCCCAGCGCGGGTCGCGCGCCACGTCCACCATCGGCGAGAACGTCCAGCGCAGACCCGCCTGCATTGCCTCCAGCGCCGTCAGGTGCGCAGCCTGCTCCACCAGCGCGGGGTCGAACGTAGCCGCCTGACCCAGCGGGATGGGATAGATGGTGCGGAAACCGTGGATGACATCGCGGGCGAAAATCATGGGAATGCCCAGTCGGGTCTCCTCCACCGCGATACGCTGGTAGTAGTTCGCCTCGGCACCCACGCTGTTGAGCATGGAGCCTGCGCCCCGCCGCACTTGGTCGGCAAGGTCGTCGGAGTACCAGCCGCCGCATACCTGCGTCATCTGCCCTATTTTCTCTTCAAGGGTCATCTGACGAAGCAGGGCTTCCACCTTCGCCTCCGTGGGGTCTTTGACCGTGCAGGCGGCAAAGAAGACAAGGAAAAGCAATCCGAATGTAAGAAACCTGACTTTCATTGGGGTGTACTATGATTAGAGGGTGATAAACAAGGTTTTCAGCGCGCGGGCGGGCATCGGAACCTCGGCGTGGTAGCCGCCAATCTGCAAGCGGACTGTCTCCGCCTGTGCGCCGGCGTTGAAGATATTCACCGCCATCGTGCCGTCTGCCTTGCGCACCGCGCAGAGGTGTATCTGCTCCTGCCCTTGGGGCTGCGCCACGCCCAGTGCCACGTCGCCCGGGCGCATGGAGCGGCTGAACTGTTTGAGGATAAAGTAGTAAGGCGTGTAGTAGATGATGTCGTTCTGATAGTCTATCATCACAGGTGCTGCCGCGTAGTTGTTCACATGGTTGGGTCCGCCGATGGAGTCCAGCACGATGTTCCAGTCGCAGAGTCCTGTCATCCAATGGTTTACGCCGTCGATGACATAGGTGGCATAGCGGGTGGTGGGTGCATACGCGGGGTGCCAGTCGGGCCAGAAGGGCGTGGAGTATGCCCAGTCGGTTGCCGACGGTGTCCACCAGAACGCGTCGTTGTTGAACCATCCCGACTCTTTGAAGCCGACGGGGTCCGTAACGCCGTCCCATGCGGGGCAGCCGAGGTTGTCGATACAGCCCTCGGAATGGAAGAGCGTCTTATCGGGATAGAGGGCGTGGATAGAGTCCAGCACCTCGGGGAAGCAGGAGACGGTGCTGCCGTACCAGTGGATAGCCATGCCCGCGGTGTAGGTGTTCGCCTGCTCATCGCCGTAGATGGCGGCGGTGTAGGGTCCCATCTCGAAGGTGTTTTGGTCGAAGCCGAGAATCTGCACGTCGCCGAAGCCGTGCGCCGCGAGGGTCGGTCCGAGGTACTTACCGATGAACTCCGCCTCCTGTGCGGGCGGTAGTTCCATGCTCTCCCAACCGCCGTCGTTGCCCATAGGTTCGTTCTCAGGCGTTACCGCCCAGAACTCCACGCCCTCGGCGCGCCATGCCTCCAAATACTTGACGAAATAGTCGGCGAAAGTCTGATAGTACTGCGGCAGCAATGCACCGCCGCGGCGGGCGTGCTCATCGCGCTGGTAGTAACGCCCGTTGTCTTTCATCCACGCGGGTGCCGTCCATGGGGAGGCCAGTATCTTGTAGGTCTTATCCTGCTGATTCTGTTTGATTTGGGCAATGTCCTTCATCAGGTGGTAGAGGTCGTAGTGCTCGTCCTTCACCTGCGGGTATTGTGCCTTGGAGAAGCCCTCTTTGTCTCGGTTGAGCGAGAAAGACAGCAACGCGGTGTCCCCTTCCTGCTCCGCCAGGGAATAGAGTCCCTCCACCGAGAAATCGCTGGCACCTATCTGCGTGCGTGCCACGGAGAAGTTAGCCCCCTGCTCACCGTACAGTTCTTCCAGCACAGCCTGACGCTGCTCGAGCGAGACACATGCCAACACGAAGGCGGAAGACTCCGTGAGCGAGCCGCCGAAGCCGTCTATCGTCTGACGGAGGTCCTGCGGGTGGATGACAAAGGCGTTCTCTGCCGTGCCTCTCGCAAAGCGCACGCCTTCCGCCGCGGCGCATTTCTCACCATCGGCGGAGGTCAGCCACACCTGCGTGGTCTCGGGCGTGCAGGCAGCGAGTGCCGCCGCAGAAAAAAGAACAATCAATGAACGTGATTTCATGGGTATGTTTTATTGTGTGTGTGTTTGTATGCTATTTGTTGTTTGACAATCTTAGGTGATTCTTAGGTGATTCTTAGGTGATTCGTAGGTGATTCGTAGGTGATTCCGCTACCCTTGCGCTACCTTTGGGCTGCTTTTCCGCAACCGACCTGCGGGAGACCTGCGGTAATGTTACGGGAGACCCACGATAGACCCGCGATAGACCCGCGACAGACCCGCGACAGACCCGCGACAGACCCGCGATGCCCTCTTAATTCTTAATTCATAATTCTTAATTCTTAATTCACCTTTACCACCACTTCCTCTATGCTGCCGTCGCGGGCGAAGAGGCGGTTTGCCCACTCGGCGGGGAGACAGCGGTCGGGCAACGAGACACTGTCGCCGTTGCGCAGACGGAGGGTGATTGGCGCGTCGGACAATCTGCTGTCGGTCGCTTGTTGGTAGGTGAAGGGCACCGCACAGTAGGTAAAGTGCAGTTCGCCGTCTTGGAACTCGTCCTCTCGGAGCAGAACGGGCTCAATAAGCAGTGCGCCGTCTGCCACCCGCAAGCCCAGTTCGCGGAAGCGCGAGATGATATCCTCTTTCACCTGCCCCGTCATGCCCGGCTGCTGCACGCCCGCATGCGCCGGCGTATGCGAATAGGGGTCGAAGGGGAAGGAGCCGTACTCGACGGGCGACTTATGCGCCCCGATACCCTCTTGGATGGCACGGTAGTGGGCGACGAGACGGTCGCAAGACGGTCTGTCTGCGGCAGCGGTCTCTATTATCTCGCCCACGGCGAGGAGCAGTTTGCTGACCATGTGCCAGTAGATACAGCCCAGTCCTTCGTACTTGTAGAACGTGCCGGAGCGACCTGTGAAGGCATGGTGATGGAAGGTCTGCTCGTAGAGGTCGAACAGTTGGCGCTGCTCGTCCGCACTAAGCGGGAGCGCTTGCATAACATTCTCCAGATAAGAGGCGTTGCGGAAGTCGGCATTGAAGTGCACCTCGCCTGCGCAGTCTTTTGTAAAAATAGTTGACACCGCAGGCGAGACGCCTGCGTCCCCAGTGAGCAGGCGCTGTACGAGGGGCTGCGCGGCTTGGTCTGCCGTGAGGGTGTTCTTCTCGAAGAACGAAGGCAGCGTGCGGTTGGGATAGAGCATGTAACTGCGCTGGTCCTCGCGATAGAGCGCCGACGCGCGCATGGCGTCCAGCAGGTCTGCCGCCTCAGCGGGCGAGAGATAGCCCGACGAGAGGATAGCCACCTGACCCTCCAACATCTCGTAGAGATGAGTGATGGTGAGGGCTTGCGTGCCCTCGAAGCGGATGAGGTTGTAGGCGTGGTAGAGTCCGTCTGGACGGCGGTTGGACGCGATGGAGCGGTCGAGGAGCGCAAGGGTGCGCGCAAGGAAGAGGCGTATATGCTCCGCTTCCAGTTCCACCTTCTCGCCCGAGAAGCCCGCATAGGCGGCAGTGCGGTATGCCTCGCCCGCCATGCCTGCCGCGTCGGTGTATTCGCGACGGGCGAGTGTTTCGTCCGCCCGCGACACATTCGGGGCGCCCCCAGTAACGCTCTCCATATACTGCTCCACAGCGCGGAGGATGGCGTAGAGGAACTGCACGACCTCGCGGGAGACGGCGTAGGTGGTTTCCATGCCGTCGAACAGGCGTTGCAGGAAGACCACGAAGCGGCGCATGTAACAGAGCGTTACCATAGAAGCACCGTTGCCCACCAGCGCGTTGTTCGCGTCGTTCCACTCGGGGCGGAGCGTGTTCATCCATACGCCCGCGTCGGGCACGAGGTTGCTCAGTTTGGTCAAGAGGGTGATGAGCAGTTTCTCGGTCATGGTAACGAGCAGGGGCTGCCCGTTCGCACCCATCACGAGACGCGCGTCCTGTCCGTACTCGGGCAGGAGGGCGAAGATATGCTTGTGCAGGTCGTCGTCGAAGCGGATGGAGTTCTTGGGGTCTGCCACTATCTCGGCATACGACTTGAAGCGGTAAGGCACGTTGGCAAAGGCGAACTCGCGCATGCCCGTCATGTCGCGCAGTGCCTGCGGGTTGTGGGCGAAACTGAGTTCGAGCAGACGGCAGAGGTAGATAATCTGATGGTCGCCCCAGTAGCCGATGTTCGACCACGGGTTCTCCGGCTCTATCACCTCCCAGTCTATCCCCTCGGAGGTAACCTTATAGGGGTTGTAGCCGTCTATGGTGGTGGCATTGAGGAACTTCGCGATGATACCGTTCGTGTAGAGCGGATAGGAGAGCGAGAGCGCCTCCCAGTTCTGGAAGATGTCGCGCCAGTTGCCCTGGTAGGCGATGATACGCTTGCCGTCCTTGTCGTTGACGCGGATGTCGAACATGTTCCACGGGCGCGAGGGGTCGCCGTGGCGGCGGGAGAAAGTGAGCGGCAGGTACTCCAAGAAGAGGCGATGGAGTTGGAAATCCTGACAATCCAGCACACGCTGCTCCAGCGCCGTGTAGTCCATCTGCTCGGGCAGTTGCTCCAAGAAAGCACGGTAACGCTCCGCCAGCGCATGGTTGAAATTAGCGATATGGCGGGCAAAGGCGCGGGTGTCGATACGGTAGTTGTCGCAATAGAAGCCGCCGCGCATGGTGTTGAAGAGGGTGTTGGCGAAGTGGCGTGCCATGCCCGCCTCGTCGGCGGTCTGCTGTATGCCGTCGTTCTGCCCTACGACAGCCCGCAGGTTGTCGGTGGTCTGCTGCACGGCTTTCTCTATCTCCTCTGCGGCGTCGGGTTGCGCGAGGCGCTGCATACGCACTCGGACCTCGGTGGCGTCGAGCGCCACGTCGCATACCTCGTACCACGTCCGTTGGCTGTCGGCATCAAGCGTGAGCGCCATGTGTGTCAACGCGGCGCCGCGCACGCCCTTGCTCTCGGGCTCGTCGGCAACGGGTTGCCCCATGCGGAAGGCATCGAGTTGGCGGGAGGAGGCGAGCAGACGCGCTTCGGGTAGCCCGAGCGTGAAGACCGCGTTGCAACGCAGCGATTCACTGGGCTCCGCACGGTCCACAAGGATAGCCTCCATGCGGAAGAGCGTGGCGAAAGACAGGCTCTCGGTCTTCTTGTACGCATCGACCAGCGTGGAGAAGACGTTCTGCGTCTTCTGCTCTACGCCCGAAGGCAGTACGTTCTGCAAGCCGTCTATCATCTCCAATGCAACGGGCTGCGTGCCGTCGTTGCGCAGCGTGGCACGGCGCACCCATCCCCACTGCCCCGCAGGCATCCATTCGTAGGAGAACGTCAGCCCGAGGTCGAGGTTCTGCTCCATGAAGAGCAGACGGTTGCCCACCACCGACTTGGCGATGGAACGTTTAATGTGGTACACGCCCATGTATCGGTTGGAGAACGGCTCCCACGGGAGAGTTAGACCGCTACGCTGTCCGACTGACAGTCTGATTATCGTCTTAGCACCGGTGTGGTCGGCGTTCTCGGTGATTTTGTCGTCGGTGTAGTAGGGGAACAGCGCCTGCTCGGGATTGCGTCTGCCGCAGGAGAGACCGCCCGTGGAGGAGATATACATCCAAAGGTCGGTGTCCGAAGCGAGGCTGATGAAGAACGGCGACATACGGTCGAAGTGCTCGATGAGATAGTATTTCTCACCATGCAGGGTCATATAGTGTCCGGTAGGAGTCATAAGTGGGCAGTGGTTGGTGGTTTCTAGGATTTCTAGTTTTTCTAGAATTTCTAGGGTTTCTAGGATTTCTATGTTTTCTATGATTAGTTTCTTCTCTCTTCCAGTTCTTGTTTCATCTGTGCCATGGTGGCGGGGTCGAGGTTGTAGAACGCCATGACGATGGCGCAGGAGGCATAGAGCACGCCCGGGATGACGCTGACGAGCAGGCGGATGCCCCACATCGCCGTGTCGGACTGCACCTCAGCATTGGCTACGAAGTGCGTAGCGCTCAGTATCCATCCCGCTGCCGCAGCGCCTATCGCCCAGCCCAGTTTCTGCGCCAGTACCGAAGCGGAGAAAGTCAGTCCCGTGGTGCGGCGGTTGAACTTCCATTCGCCGTAGTCCGCCACGTCCGCCAACATCGTCCAGAGCAGAGGCACCGCCGGCGCATACGCCATCTTCGCAAGGATATTAAAGGTATAGACCAGCGGGAGGTTGTCGCCTGCCGCAAGAATCAGTGCAAAGAAGATACCCGACACGATGGACGAACCGATATACACCGCCTTATTGCCGAAGCGTTTCGCAAGGGGCTTGGAGGCGGGCAGCGCCACGATGAGGGCTACCGTGCCGAGGATATTGAAGAGTTGCACGTTCTCCGCGTCGCCGATATAGTACTTGAAGTAGTAGGCGATAGCGGCGTTCTGCATGGCGAACATGATGAAAGACACGATACCCACGATGGTCAGCACTATCCATGCCTTGTTCATAAAGAGGTACTTGAAGTCGCGCAGCACGTTGCTGTCTTGCTGCTTGGGAGCCGCCACGCGCTCTTTGGTGGTGAAGAACGCGATGAGGAAGAACGCGATACTCAGTATGCCGAACAAGCCCACGGTGTATTGGTAGCCTTGCGCCTGATTGACTTCCCCCGCGTTGCCCCATGCGCCCAGCCATTTCACGAGGTAGAGCGCCGCGCCGGTAACGATGAACTGCCCGATATAGGCGGCAATGAAACGGTAGGTGTTGAGCCCCGCACGCTCGTTGGAGTCGTTGGTCATCACCGCGCCGAGCGAGGAGTAAGGCAGGTTGACAAAGGCATACGCCGTGCGCAGCAGCAGGCAGGTGATGAGGGCATAGACGAACTTACCCGTATCGCCGAAGTCAGGCGTGGTGAACGCCATCACGGCAAGGATGGCATAAGGCACCGAGCCGAAGAGCAGGTACGGACGGAACTTGCCCCAACGGGAGTTGGTGCGGTCGGAGACAATGCCTACGATAGGGTCCATCACCGCGTCCCATATACTGCCCACGAACATGATGACACCGGCCATGGCGGGCGACAAGCCATAGATATCGGTGTAGAAAATCAACAACCAAAAGCCTACCAAGTCCCATACGAAATGGGACGCGGTGTCGCCCAGGCTATAACCTAACTTTTCTTTGATACTGAGTTTCATATCGGTAGTGTTTTTCTAGGAGTTCTAGGGGTTCTAGTTTTTCTAGAATTTCTAGTCTTTCTAGGGGTTCTAATCATTCATCTCCCATACTCTCACCCAATCCACGTACATCTTCACGGGTGTGCCGTCGGCGGGAAGGGCGGTTATCTGTCGGAAGTTGGGGTCGTCGGCGGTAACCAACTCGGGGTACTTCGGCGTAGTGGGCAAGCCCGGGAAGAAGCCGCCCACCGCGAGGTTGAAGACCAAGTAGAAGGGATGGTTGAAGTAATGCCCGGGCTCGTTGACGGACTTGTCGCGCAAGGAGAGCGCGAAGTAGGGCGCTACGTCGGGATACAAGTCTTGGTCGAGGTACATAGCGAGGGTGTCGGGTGTCCAGAGGAGGGTGAAGGTATGGAAGTCGCCCTGCACGCTGTATGGTGCCTCACACACGCCCGCGCGGTTGGGATACCTGCCGTTGTTGAACGACTCGCCCCAGTGGGCAGCGCCGTTGAAATAGCGGTCTTGCAACCCTTTCTCTATGCCGTCCTTATGCCCCATCTCCACGATATCTATCTCGCCGCACTTGGGCCACACTACTCTTCCCTGCTCCGCCAGTGCGTCCGCTTGTCTGTCCACCGAGTCATCGTTGCCGAGGTCTGTGGCGAGGTTGTTGCCCAGCATCCAGAACGCGGGCCACAGACCGTCGGCGGTATAGGGGAAGGCGATACGAGCCTCCACCTTGCCGTAGTGCACCAAGACCTTGTCCTGCGTGTTGAGGCGCGCGGAGGTGGCGGGACGGTTGCCGTAGTCTTCGTGGCGGGCGGACAGCACGAGGCAACTCTCACCCGACACGGGATGGCGCTCTATGCTGATGTTGCGCGGGGTGTAATACTGCATCTCGGCATTGCCGCCGCCGCGGGCGTTGTCGTCCACGTTCCAATAGGCGGCATTGAGTTCCGTACCCTCGAAGTTGTCTTCCCAGACCAAGCGGTACGCCTCTTTCTGTCCGCAGCCGGACAACGCTGCCGCCATCATCGCTATGGCTATGTAGTGGTTTGTTTTCATGTGTTCAGTAGTAGTCAGTGGTTAGAGAGTATAGGCGAAACCAATCGCCTATACCCGATTTATGGTCTTAGAGTTGTGCACCGAGCACGTTGTACTCTAGCCCTCCGCGCATGATTACCAACTGTCCGTTGCGGATGGTCTTGGTAACCTTTGCGTTCACCTCCGTGTTCTCAATACCTTCGGCTGTGGGAACAATCACTATTGCCGGACTGGAAATGGAGCCCTCCACATCGAACATCGGCACATACAGGAACTGGCAGTTCTCGGTACCTACTGCGGGTGCGGTAACCACTATGCCGTCCTTGTCCAAGAACTGGATGGTCTCTGCGGCAAACCACTTGGCGTCCGTGCCTTCGGCATTGTCGGCGATGTTGAAGCCTACGCCTCCCCATGCGCCGGTGGCAGTCCATGCGTCGATGGCACTGTACTTGGTCTGCGTCATCTCTTTCCAAGTCCAGTCCTCATTCTTGCCCGTGCCCCACGGGTGCTTGATATACATGCGCTCTTCCACGGGTTCGGGTGCTTCGCCTATCTCGGTTATCTTGATACACTTGATAGTGATGTCGTTGTTAGCGTCTGTCCAGCCGAATCCGAATACAAGCGGACCCTTTTCGGTGGCGAGGTTCTCGTTAGCAAAGACGGAGTCGGTGGAGAAATGGTAGGTGCCGCCGCCGATGTTGAGGTCGTACAGAGCCTGCACGAAGAAGGCATCTGCATCGCTGTCGTTCACCTTCACGGTCATACATACCTTGCCCGTGGAAACGATGTCGAACTCGTAGTGGTATGCCTTGCCTGCCTCGAAGGTGAAGCCCGGGTCAACAAATACCTGCCCCTGCCACATATCTATGAAGGCTTTGTCCACATGAATGCTGATAACGCCGTTCGAGATGTCGGCGGTGCAGCCCGGGTTTGCGCCCCAACCTTCGGAAGCAAAATAGGTGGAGTTGATAAGCGCCTTCGCGGGGTCGTACAAGCCGTGCTCGCCTGCGCACTCATCCTCTACCGGCACTTGCTCCGTTACCGTGATGGGTAATGCCTGCGGGTTGTAATGGACGGAGTTCACCGCCTCGATGGTGTACTGCTTGCCTGCCTCCAAAGTGGCTGCAATCTTAAACGAGTTGTAGAACAGAATGGTGTCGTTGGCCATGATACCATAGACCTTGTTCTGTTTGGAAGCAAGGAATGCCGTGTCGGCGGCTACGGTTACGTTCTTATAGACCACGTACTTGTTCTGGTCAGCCGCGGTGGGTGCCGAGGTAGCCAATTCGGGTTGTGCGGGCGTGCCCGGCGTGATGGTCAGTTCTGCTTTCGGAGTAATGGGAATGAGTTCATACAGCCCATTGTAGATTTTCACCGTAGCCACCATGCCCTTCGCTACCTTGTCGCCGGCTACCAAACCGTAGTTGCTCTTGTAGATAAGGCTCGAAGCCGTAGCGTCCTTGATATAGTAGCAACGGGTGTCTGCTTCGGGCGCGTAGGTTACCTCAAAGTCTTTGAGCACAAGGGTGTCGCCTTCGGCGTGGTTGAAGATGTCCGCCAGCGAGGTGTAGGTAACAGCAGGAGCGGTGTAGCCGGAGAAATAGACGTTGTCGATGGCATACTGCTTGGCGGTACCGTTGTCGAACTTGAACTGGAAGATGGATGTCAGGTCCAGTCCAGCGAAGTCGGTTGCCAAAGTGAAGTCCACGCTGTTCCATCCCTCTTTCAGGCTAACCGTCTTGCCCTTGGAGTCGTCCGTTTGCAAGTTGGTTCCCCCGAAGATGGGAACCACGCGCAGGTCGGCTGCCTCCGGCGCCCAGATATCCATGTGCAGCCCTGTGCAGGTGCTGGCGTCAATGGGGGTGGCGGTTGACCAACCGAGGTAGTTGAAGTTCTTGTAGTACAGCACGTGGTTGCCGTCCAGATTCAACTCTTCCAGCGAGGTAGTCTGTCCCCAGCCTTCGCAGAAGCCGAAAGCGGCAGCCGCGGTGTAGGTGTCGGAATAGACAGCGAGCACGGTAGCAGCGTCTGCCGTGGGTGCAGCGGGTGCGGTGGTCGGCTTCGGGTCTTCCACCACTGCCGCCTCCGTCTCTTGCAGCACGATATTGGAGATGGTAACCACATCGCCCTCTTTCGCAAAACCGAGGTCGAACACAATCACACCATTGCCCACGGTGTCTCCCTTGAAAGCCGCAGTAGTATAGTCGGTGTTACCCGCAGTCAGCGCAAGGTCTGTCTTGAGAGAAAACTCCTTGTCGTCAAAGAGTTTAACGGTTACGTTGTTCACTGCATTGTTGGCGTTGAACGTGCACTTGAACTCATAGTTCTTTGCCTTGTCCAGCGTAATCCCCACCGTGTGCAGTTTGAGTTGTGCGTGCCACTGTCCGTAGGCAGGCTGATTGATGTTGCAGGTGATGGTACCCGTGGCTGCGTCATACGTCGCCGTACTGGTGGTAATAGTTTGCCAATTGCCATCCCCGAACCACGACTCGAACGTGGTGGTGCTTGCGTCGAACAGGTTGGTCCCTGCCGACACTGTGGCAGCCATAAAGAAGGCTGCGAGCATTGTACATAGTTTCTTCATGATAGAAATAGATTAGTTGGTTATTGATGTATAGTGCCAAGTATGTCATACTTGGTGTTGCCTCGGATGATTATTATTTTGCCGTTTTGTATCTGCTTTCGGACAGTCAGTGCGGGGGTAGTGGTGTCGCGGACAGCCTCTTCGGAGGAGGTTCCTCCCTCTATCTCATCGGAGGGACTGAGGGCTTGGAGGTTGATGGCATTCTCTTGCTGATAGATACGCACCCAGTCGATGTACATCTTCTTCTCGCCGCTCTGCAATGCCGTTATCTGGTCAATGTTCCATATACTCGGGAAGTTGCCCCCGATGGCGAGGTTGAGGAGCAGGAAGTTGGGCTTGTGGAAGTACAGGGCGGGGTTGGTGTCCGCCATGTCGGCAGACTGCGGTATGTCCATCCGATAGTAGGGCGAGGCACCCGGGCGGGCGTCTCTGTCCACGTACATCTCCACCTTCTCCTCGTCCCATATGCAGGTCCATATATGGAAGCCGTCCTCCACGGAATAGTCGTTGGTGATACTGTTGGCATACTGGTAGTGTTTGTCCCACGAGGGTCCCCAGTGGCTTGCGCCGTTGAAGTAGCGGTCTTGGTTGCCGTTGAAGCCGTTGCTGTGTCCCAACTCCACGATGTCCGTCTCGCCGCAGGCGGGCCATCCCACGGCGGAGATGTCGTTACCCATCATCCAGAAGGCGGGCCATAGTCCGTTGGCAGTCAGGGGGAACCATATACGCGCCTCCACCTTGCCATGGAGGAAGGTGGTGCGGTCTTGGGTAGTAACGCGCCCGGAAGTGCAGGTCTTGCCCATGTAGTCCTCCTTGCGGGCGGTGAGGACGAGGCACTGCTTGCCTTCCGCAGGGTCGCGCTCGATGGAGACGCCTTTCTCGCAGTAGTACTGCAACTCGTTGTTGCCGCCGCCGTCGCCGTTGACCTCTATATTCCATGCGTTGCGGTCCAACGCGCCGTCGGTGAACTCCTCGTTCCATACGAGGACGTAGCCTTCGTCATCGGGGTTGCCCGGGTCGTCGGGCGTGTCGGCATCGGACTGCTCCAGCCGAATGTCGGTAACGGTGATGACATCGCCCTGCTGCGCAAAGCCGAAGTCGAAGACGATGATACCATTGCCCACGGCACCGCCTTGGAAAGCAGGGGTCTGCACCGCGTTGTCGCCCGCACTCAGGTAATACTGGCTGCCCATGGAGAGGGGATTGTCGTCGAACAACTTAATGGTAACCATCGAGATAGCGCGGGCGGTGTGCATGCGGCAGCGGAAGACATAATGATGGTCGGCGCTGAGCACGATACCCTGCGTGTGGAGTTTCACTTGGCACTGCCACTGCTCTCCGCAGTTGCCGGGCACATTCACCACGAGCGTGCCGTTCTGCCACGAGGCAAAAGCGGTGTTCGCCTCGCCCTGCCAGCCGGGCATAGACCAGCAGGACATGGTCGTCGTCGCCGCCGAGAAGAGGTTATCCGCCGCCTGCACGGGGCAGACGAGGAGGAGGAGGAGGAGACCCAGAGCGGGCAAGACCTTCCCTATTTTTAGAACATTCATAGGATACGCCCTCATAATTCTTAATTCTTAATTCTTAATTCTTAATTCTTACTTAGTCTATCTCCAGTCCGGAGAGCATGCACGAGCCTTTGGTGAGGCTTAGCGTGAGGGTGTGCTTGCCGGACTTGATGGTGAGGGGTATCTCGGTGGTGGTCCAGTCGGTGACGGAACTGTTGCGCGGGAGGTCTGCCTCTGCCGCCTGCTTGCCGTCCACCGTGATTACCACCCGTGCGTCAACGTAGCCGCAATGGTGGAGCGTCAGGCTTTGGCTCTTGGGCGTGTCGAGCAGGTAGGTCAGTCGGGCGCCCTCGCGCAAGTCGGTTATCATCAGTCCGTTCTTCCCCGCCGCGCCATAGACCTCGTAGTCGGTGGTGGGACGGAGCATGACCTCGCCTTCCACCTTTGCATACTCGCCGGCATGGATAGCGCGGCAGGCGGAGAGGTAGGTGGTCTGGTCAAACGAAGAGAACATGGTATATATTTCTCCCTGCGGGGTCAGTTGGGGGTTCAGGTCGTGGGTAACCAGTTGGTTGAACGGCACCTTGCTGAGCGAGGCACTCGTCTTGAGCATGAACCAACTGTAACGCTCCACGAGGGGCTCCTGCTCCAAGTAGTTGAGCGTGGTGCACATATAGTCTAACTGTTTGTCCGCATTGGAGGGCGCGGGGTCCCACGCGCAGAACTCGGTCAGCCATACGGGTTTGTTGTACTTGCGGAAGCGCTCCACAAACTCTTTCAGCCCCGAGGTGGACGCCATGTAGCAGTGGATGGAGATGGCGTCGATATCGTTGATATCCACATTCGGCTGCGCGAAGAACTCGTCCAACCACTTGATGGGGTCGCTGTAGCCCGCGAGCGTGCCGTAGTTCATCGCGGGCGACACCAGCCGGAGGTTCAGCACCTTAGCCGCTGCCACCACGTCCTGCCAGAGAGCCGCCGCCTGCGTGGGGGTCATGTTCGCTTGGTCAGTGAGATTGGGCTCGTTGAAAGCGAGGAGGTAGTGCACGTTCGGGTGCGCGGCGATATACTCCTGCATGGCAGGGATATCGGGTTTGCCCGACCATACCATCGGGCAGTATTCAATGTCATACTGCGCCATCGCCGTCGCCACTTGGTCGGAGGTCGTCTTGCCCCAGTTGTAGCCCCACGAGAGCGACGGTCCCACCAACGCCATCTCCGCGTCGGAGAAAGCGTTGTAGCAGATACCGCGCTTGGGGGATTTGAGCATGTGGTTGGGCTCGCCGTGCCAGTCGGACGGCGGGGTAAGGGGGGACTCGCAGGAGAGCAACAGCAGTCCTGCCAAGAGCGAAGACAATATGTAGTGGACGTTGCGCATGGTTTGTAGGGGAGTTTAAGGAGTCATCGGAGTTATCGGAGCATTCTGAGTAATCGGAGTATTCTGAGTTTTCAGAGCATGGGCTCTCGTAATTCGTAAATCGTAAATTCGTAAATCGTAATTCAAAATTATTTCTCTTTCCGTTGGTACACGCGTACCCAGTCCACCAACATCTTGCGTTCTTGGTCGAAGATGGTGTCGTCCACCTGCCCGCCCATCGTGCCTCCGATGGCGAGGTTCAGGATGAGGTAGTGCGGCTTCTGGAAGGGCCACGAGGCGTTGTCGTCGAACTTGGTCTGCCACACCTCGGCATACTGCACGCCGTCCACGAAGAACCGAATCACGTCTTTCCCGCCTTCTTCCTGCTGCGCCCACTCCACGCCATAGACATGGTAGTCGGCGGACATGGGAGAGTCGAAGAAATGGGTCTTGGACCAGTTGTTGCCCTTGGTGCCGTTTTTCTCGGGCGTGTGGAGCGCGAACGACACGCGGGTGTCTTGGCTGCCGACATGCTCTTGGATATCTATCTCGCCGCAAGCGGGCCAGTTCATGCTGCCGCCCATCATCCACCATGCGGGCCATGTGCCTTTGCCGCCCGGGAACTTGATACGCGCCTCAAACTTGCCGTAGAGGAACTCTTTGTTGCCGCGGGTGAGGATACGCCCCGAGGTGTAGTCGCGGTTCTCATAGGGCTCTTTGCGTGCTTCTATCACGAGGTTGCCGTCCTCCACGCGCACGTTCTCCGTGCGGTCGGTGTAGTACTGCAACTCTTGGTTGCCCCATCCGCCTCCGCCGATGTTGAAGTCCCAGACAGAGCGGTCCAACTCCGTGCCGTTGAACTCATCCGACCACACCAACTCATAGTCTCCCCAGTGGTGTTTCACGGCGACATACGCCTCCACCTCCTCCAGCGTGGAGGTCAGGGTTACCTTCGTCAGTCCCGCTTTGAGGGCGGTAATGGTGCCGTCATCCGATACCTTTGCCACCGACTCGTCTGCCACCTTCCATGTGAGTTCCACGCCGTAGGCGTTGCCCACCTTGAACTGCGCCGTCTCGCCCGCGCCGAGTTCCACGAGGTAAGGCGACAGGCGCAAGCCCGCGCCGTCGGAGCCCGTAACGAACACCTCGCAGGTGCGGGCGGTATTGCCTACCGTAGCGGTGATGACAGCCTTACCGATGGCTTTCGCCTCCACCACGCCGGCGAAGACGGTCGCGATAGCGGTGTCCGACGAGGTCCACACGACCTGCGAAGTCGCCCCCGTAGCGGTCAGGGTCTCCATGTCCCCCGGGTGCATCTGCAGCACGGTAGGGATGATGGTGAACGAAGGGCTGTTGGTCGAGAAGCAGCCGACAAGAGTCAGGCAGCAGGTCAAGAGACAGAGAATAACGAAATACTTTTTCATCGGTAGTGTGGTTTGTTAGGGCTATAAGGAGGGTATCAGCCTCCTTATAGCAATGGGTTGAGATTACTTTTTGTAGAAGTAAACAGCGTCGAGGTTGAGAACAACACCCGGAGTGCTGCCGGAAAGCATGACAAAGATATTCGCACCCTTCGTGAGGTCTGCACTTGCTAACACATTAGCATACTGAGCCAACGCAATATCATAGTGATACCACTTGCCGTCGCGCGTGAAGTTCTCAATAGCCGTGCCGCCGTCAAACGGAGTACCCAGCACAAACTTCGTTGCATCCGTGTTCATGAAATAGAAGGTGTGCGAGCCTTGGTCGGTGGACTTGATGGCAAAATGCAAGAAGTAGTCATCAGGATTAGCCACGATGGCATCACGCAGTTCACGGCATTTGGTCATACCGTCACATCCCTCGGCGAGGAAGAAACCGGCACCCGACCATCCTACGGTACCTACTACCAGAGAGGTGTATCCCTCTGCGTTGCCCATAGCGTTCATACCCGGAGCCTCTCCGCCGGCATACGTATTTTCCCATACATAGAGGAACTGGTCCACGTCATTCGGCTGGAACGTAGCCACCACCTTGCTCTGATTAGCCTCATAGGTAACACCGTCCATGATGATAGGCCAAATCTGCGAACCTTTTACCTCTGCGGTACCGCCCTGGCTGCCGCTCTTCTCTACCTTAACAACACAGGTCTTGGTGTCGCTGCCGGCAGTAGCCGAGATGATAGCCGTACCTTCAGCCACGCCCAGCACTACGCCGTCGGCAACGGTAGCCACCTCGGGCTTGTTGGACGTCCAAGCGTCAACGGTTACGTTTGCCGTAAGCGTCAGCGTCTCACCCACGGCGATAGTGGCAGAGGTTTGGCTCAGTTCCAGCGCCGTAACGTCCTCTGTTTTCTTACATGCAACCAATGCCAGCGCTGCGAGCGCCATAGCAAAAATCTTGTTTGCTTTCATGATAATAATAGTTTTTGTTGTTGTTTGGTGATTGTATATGAACTATTCCCCATAGGAATCAGTTTTTTCTTGTTAAGCCATTCGGGCTGTTTCAAAGCCCTTGCGGGCTGTACGGAACGTTGTGTATGAAAGCCCTTCGGGCTGTAAATAAGCCTCTTTGAGGCTGAACACGTAGCGAAGCGAAGTTCCCTACACGAAGTTCCCTACACGAAGTTCCCTACACGAAGTTCCCTAC
>JBJECJ010000046.1:0-12464 GCA_051870955.1 Paludibacteraceae bacterium
GGAGCGCAATTATCTCACGAGTCAGTTTACCGAAGAAGAGGTGTCTGCCGCGTTGGTGCGCGGTCAGGCATGGGTGCCTTTTCCCGCCTATGCGGATAGAGCAGGGTGGGACAGCCTGACGAGTACGCGCAAGGAGACGCTGGTGAAGCGCGGCGAGAAGCGCTTGGACTATCGCTGGCAGATGAACGTGGCGACGGACTACCTGGCTTATGAGCGCACGGGCGAGCGACAAATCATGGAGAACCCGCAGAAAGCGAACAACTTGGCGCTGAGCGACTTGGTGCTCGCGGAGTTGGCGGAGGGGCAAGGACGCTTCCTCGACCAGATTATCAACGGCGTGTGGATGGAGTGCGAGCGCACCAGTTGGGTGCTCTCGGCGCACCTGCATCGCCAGACCTCAGGGCGCAACTTCCCCGACCATCGCGAGCAAATCATCGACCTCGGCAGCGGCGAGGTGGCAGCGTTCTTGGCATGGACCTACTATTTCTTCCGTGAGGAGTTCGACAAGGTGAACCCCGTCATCTCGGCGCGGTTGAAGCAGACCCTGCACGAGCGCGTTACGGTGCCTTACCTCAAGCGGGACAGAGAGTGGTGGCTGGCGTTTCATCTGCAACCCGGGCAGGTGGTGAACAACTGGAACCCGTGGTGCAACTGCAACGTGCTGCAGGTGGTGATGCTGATAGAGGACGACGAAGAGATGGTGAACCGCTGCGTGTGGCGCTCTATGCAGAGCGTGGATAAGTTCATGAACTACGTGAAGGCAGACGGCGCCTGCGAGGAGGGACCCGCCTACTGGGGGCATGCCGCCGGCAAACTGTTCGACTACTTGGACGTGCTCGCCACCGTTACGGGCGGGAAGATAAACCTATGGAGCAACCCGCAGGTGAAAGCCATGGGCGAGTACTTTGCCGACGCCTACATAGGCAAGGGCTGGGTGGTGAATTTCGCCGATGCCACCGCACAGTTCTCCGATAACATCTCCACGCTGCTCTACCGCTACGGCGATGCCATCGGTAGCGATAAGATGCGGTCGCTGGCGCACACCTTTGCGCAAGAGCGCAGTTGGATTATCACCAATGGCACGGACATCTACCGCTCGCTCACGGGTTTGGCTTGCGCCGACAAAGTGCTGACCTACGAGCAGCCGAAGAAAGGCAAGGGCGGCACGCTGCACGAGGCATGGTATCCCGAGACGCAGGTCTGCATCTTCCAGCAGGGCGATTATATCCTTGCCTCCAAAGGCGGGCATAACAACGAGAGCCACAACCACAACGATGTGGGCACCTTTATCCTCTACAAGCAGGGCGAGCCCGTGATTATCGATGCGGGCGTGGGCACCTATACCAAACTGACTTTCAGCCCCGAGCGCTATACGATATGGTCTATGCAGACTGCTTACCACAACCTGCCCATGGTGAACGGCGTGCAGCAGCATGAGGGTGCCGAGTACCATGCCGGCGAGGTGGTGTGCCAACCGCGCAAACGCACGGTCTCCTACGACATAGCGCCCGCCTACCCCGAGGAGGCAGGCTTGAAAGCATGGACACGCGCCTATCGGCTGACTGCCAAAGGGCTGACCATCACCAACACGATAGTGCCTCTTCGCCCGCTGCAATCGGCGGAGGACCATCTGATGGTGCAGGGCGAAGTGGCGATAGACGGCAGCAAAGGCGAGATACAAATCACCAATGCCACGGGCACGGCGGTCGCTGTGCATTTCGACCCGCAGGTGCTGACGGCTGCCGTAGAGCGTATTGACCTCACCGACCCGCGCATGACCAAAGTGTGGGGCGACCATATTCAACGAATCGTATTCACCGTAAACCATCCCGAATCATGCCAAAGTTACGTAATAAGAGTGCAATAAAGCGCACTGCTTCAGGTCTTAAGTTTTCCCGATGGCATCGGGATAAACAAGTTTCAGGTTTTAAGTTCCAAGTGTCTTCGCTTTGCGCCTATATGGGTGTGGCGTGTGCGGCGCTGCTGCCTGTGCAGAAGAGTGCGGCGCAAGAGGCTTCGGCGCTCAACGCTCAACCCTCAACGCTCAACCCTCGGCACCCCAACGTGCTCTATGTGTTCCCCGACCAGTTCCGCAACAGCGCCATGGGCTTCTGGCGCGACAGCCTCTACCGCGACCACGTGCGCTGGCAGGGCGACCCCGTGCAGACTCCGCGTCTGAACGCGTTTGCCGATGAGGCGGCGGTGTTCAGCCAAGCGCTGAGCAACTGCCCCGTGTCGAGTGCCCACCGAGGGATGTTGCTCACGGGGCTCTATCCGAACAAGAGCGGCGTGTCGCTCAACTGCAACGCCACGCGACCTATCTCCGACCTGCGCGATGACCTCACCTGCCTGAGCGATGTCTTCCACCAAGCGGGCTACCAATGTGCCTATATCGGCAAACTGCATGCCCACTTCCCCACGAAGAACAACCCGCAACGCCCGGGTACCTACGTCAACGACGACAACCCCTGCTGGGATGCCTACACGCCTGCCGAGCGCCGACACGGCTTCGAATATTGGTACAGTTACGGCACCTTCGACGAGCACAAGAACCCACACTATTGGGACACCGACGGCAACTACCACCAGCCCCGCGAGTACTCGCCTAAGCATGAGGCGGACAAAGCCATCGAATACCTGCAAGCCTACACGCAGTCGGGCACCGAGGCGCCGTTCTTCATGATGGTGGGTATGAACCCGCCGCACAGCCCCTACAAGAGCCTCGACGACTGCATGGAGGAAGACTACAACCTCTACAAAGACATGCCGCGCGACTCGCTGCTGGTGCGCAAGAACATCAACCCCGACTTGCGCGACAAAGAGGCGTGCGCGCCCTATTACTTTGCCAATGTAACAGGTGTTGACCGCGAGTTCGGACGCATACTGGACGCGCTGGACGCGCTGGGGCTGGCGGAGAACACGATAGTGGTCTTCTCGTCCGACCACGGCGAGACCATGTGCAGCCATGTGCGCGACCCGAAGAACACGGTCTATACCGAGTCGATGAACATCCCCTTCATGGTGCGTTATCCCGCGAAGGTGGCGCATAGCGTGCAAGACGGGCTGCTGTCGGCGATAGACATCATGCCGACGGTAGTCAGCATGGCAGGCTTGGGCAGTATGCTCCCCGACTCCCTGCCGGGCTACGACTGGACGCCGCAACTGACGGCAGAGCCGTCGGAGAAGCAGCCGAACGCTGTCTTGTACTTGCAGAACGTGGACGGAGAGAAGGATGCCGATGGCACCGTGCTGACTTATTTCCCGCGCTGCCGAGGCGTGGTAACCGACCGCTACACCCTCTCGTTCACCATCAACAGGAAGTACAAGGTGGTGGAGACCCTCTTCTTTGACAACTGGGAAGACCCCTACCAGATGAACAACCTGCCGCTGTCTTCCCGCCCCGAGGTGGTGAGCGAGTTGCTCCAAGAACTACGCCGCCTGCTCCGAGAAGCCGACGACCCGTGGGCAACGCTCGACATAGAGCAGATGCTGAGATAACCCGAAAAAGTACGATTTTAAGATTTGCCAGCCGCTGCCACACCCATATCTTTTTCGCGGGTCTATCGCGGGTCTATCGCGGGTCGTCCGCAAGGCAAACCTATCCGATAAATGTACTATTTTTAAGATTTCCCTCCTCGGAATGAGAAAATAACGTGAGTTCGAGCCCCATTGGTTGGGATTTATATCGAACTCACGTTAGGTTAATAAACAAGGTATCCCGCGATGCCTGCTAAGACGATGAGCAGGATAGGATGGGAGAGAGTAGAGATGAGTTTCTTTGCTCCTTTGTTCTTCATCGGTTTGGTCAACTCGGGGAGGATGGTGAAGAGGAAGACCACGGCGAAGAAGAGCCAACTCTTCCAATCGATGAAAGAGTCGGGCGTGATGAGGAGCAGCGCAGCGGCGGCAATCAGTCCGATGACCGCGAAGCGGAGCATGCGGAGCGTGTTTTGGAAATACGGATTGGTGCGGAAGTGCGTGCTAAGGAAGAAATACAGTCGGCAGATGGAGAGCATGATGATAAGGCTCGGTAGGATGATGGCGAAGGTAGCGAGCAGGCTGCCCCAGACGCTGCCCGTAGCGGTATAGCCCACGTAGGTGGCGCAGTTGATGCCGATAGGTCCGGGCGTTACCTGACTGATAGCCACTATGTCCACGAACTCCGACTGCGACATCCACGCATTCGTCTCCACCTCGTGCTGGATAAGCGACAAGATAGCCAAGCCCCCGCCGAAGCCGAAGAGCCCGATTTTGAAGAAACTGAGAAAGAGTTGCAGGTAAAGCATGATGAAACTTCGTGTAATAAACTTCGCTTCGCTCCGTGTTGGGAACTTCGTGTAAATAACTTCGTGTTTGTAACTCCGTGTAAATAACTTCGTGTAGTTAACTGCGTGTGAGAAACTCCGCTTCGCTCCGTGTAATTCACTTCGTGTACAGCCCGTAGGGCTTTGTTACATTTACTTTCTTACAGCCCCACAGGGGCTTTCCTACACGAAGTTCTTTACATTTACTTTCTTACAGCCCAAAGGGCTTCCCTACACGAAGTTCTTTACAGCCTCGAAGAGGCTTTCATATACGTATATCCTATCGTTGCCACGATGGTGATGAAGATGACCCATACGGGGCTGAGTCCTGCGAGCCAGATAAGCAGCGCGGCGGCGATGGGGATGAGGGCGGTGAGCCACGTTATCTTCGCCGTGCGTGCCATCTTCAGCAGCGGCGCGGCAATCAGCGCCACCACGGCAGGGCGGATACCTTTGAACACCGCTTCCACGGCGGGCAGGTCCTTATAGTCTTGAAACACCATTGCAATCGCCAAGATAATCAGGAACGAGGGCAAGACGGCTCCTAATACCGCTCCGAGCACGCCTTTCCATCCGCCGCAACGCCAGCCGATGAAGATGGCGGAGTTGACGGCGATAATCCCGGGCGCGGCTTGGGCGAGGGCAATCATATTGAGGAACTCCTCCTCGTCTATCCAATGCTTGCGCTCCACTATCTCCCGTTGGATAAGTGGTATCATGGCATACCCTCCGCCGAGGGTGAAAGTGCCAATCTTGAGAAAGACCCAAAAGAGTTGAAGGAACATAAGGAACTTCGTGTTATAAACTCCGCTTCGCTTCGTGTTGGGAACTTCGTGTAAATAACTTCGTGTTATAAACTCCGCTTCGCTCCGTGTACAGCCCGAAGGGCTTCCCTACACGAAGTTCTATACATTTACTTTCTTACAGCCCGAAGGGCTTTCTTACACGAAGTTCTTACTTGTCTGCGAGTTGCTGTTTGATAAACTTGACGAGCATGTTGATGGCGGCGTTGTTGTGTCCGCCTTGGGGAATGATGACATCGGCGTAGCGTTTGCATGGCTCGATGAACTGCTCGTGCATAGGTTTGAGTACGCGCTCGTAGCGCTCCATGACGGCGACGACGGTGCGTCCGCGCTCCACGATGTCGCGCTGTATGACGCGGATAAGTCGGTCGTCGGCATCGGCATCCACAAAGATTTTCAGGTCCATCTGCTGCCGCAGTTTCTTGTCGCTCAGCGCCATGATACCCTCGATGACGATGATTTCGCGCGGCTCTATGTGGATGGTCTCGCGCTGGCGGGTGCAGGTGAGGTAGTCGTAGATAGGTTGCTCTATTGCCTCGCCGTCTTTGAGTTGGGCTATCTGCTTGGCGAGCAGGTGCCAGTCGAAGGCATCGGGGTGGTCGAAGTTGATGTTCTGCCGTTCTTCCACAGGCACATGGCTGGAGTCTTTGTAGTAAGAGTCCTGCGGAATAACCACTACTTCGCCTTTGGGCAGGCGTTCAATAAGTTTCTTTACCACCGTTGTTTTACCCGAGCCGGTGCCGCCCGCAATACCGATGATGAACATAATATTGTAACTTCGTGTTTATAACTTCGTGTTTGCAACTCCGCTTCGCTTCGTGTTTGTAACTTTGTGTAAATAACTTTGTGTAAATAACTTCGTGTAAATAACTTCGTGTAGTTTACTTCGTGTAGTTTACTTCGTGTGAGAAACTCCGCTTCGCTCCGTGTTATTCACTTCGTGTACAGCCCGTAGGGCTTTGTTACATTTACTTTCTTACAGCCCCACAGGGGCTTTCCTACACGAAGTTCTTTACATTTACTTTCTTACAGCCTCATAGGGGCTTTCCTACACGAAGTTCTTTACATTTACTTTCTTACAGCCCCACAGGGGCTTTCCTACACGAAGTTCTTTACAGCCTCGAAGAGGCTTTCTAACAGCGCGTAGCGCTTGTATACGCTTCCACTATTTGTTTCACGAGGGGGTGTCTGACGATGTCTTTTTGGTTAAACTCCACGATGGCGATGCCGCGAATGTCTTGCAGCCGTTCGATGGCGTCGCGCAGTCCTGACTTCTGCGCGGCGGGGAGGTCTATCTGCGTGAGGTCGCCCGTGATAATCATCTTGCCGTTGATACCGAGTCGCGTGAGGAACATCTTGAGTTGCGCGGTGGTGGTGTTCTGCGCTTCGTCAAGGATGACGATGGCGTCTGCGAGTGTGCGTCCGCGCATGAAGGCGAGCGGCGCAATCTGTATGGTGCCTCGGTCGAGATACTCGTTGAGTTTGGCGGGCGGGAGCATGTCTTGCAGCGCGTCGTAGAGCGGCTGCAGGTAGGGGTCTATCTTCTCCTTCATGTCTCCGGGCAGGAAGCCGAGTTTCTCGCCTGCTTCCACGGCGGGGCGCGAGAGGATGATTTTCTTTATCTCTCGGTTTTTCAGTGCGCGTACGGCGAGTGCGATGGCGGTGTAGGTCTTCCCGCTGCCGGCAGGTCCGATGGCGAAGAGCAGGTCGTTGTCGTCGTATGCCTCCACCAATCGCTGTTGGTTGGCGCTGCGGGCAACAATCGACTTGCCGTTCACGCCATGCAGGATGAGATGGTCGTGGAGCGCCTCCTGCGGCTGCTCGCCGTGGAGGAGTTGCAGGATGATTTCTTCGGAGAGGGTGTTGTTCTTGATGCAGAACTGCTCGCAGCGGCGCAGGCTGCGCTCGAACCGCGCGATGGCATCTTCCGCGCCGGTTACCTTCACTTGGTAGCCGCGCGCCACCACCCGCACGTTGGGGTGCTGGTTTTTCAGACAGAGGATATTCTGATTATTGACGCCGTAGAACGTGGCGGTGTCGAGTGCATCGTTGAGGGTTATAACTGACTCCATTGGGGGATATAGGTTAGAAATTCTTTGGATGAAGGATGAAGGACACAGGATGAAGGACTTATTACATTCGTCTCTGAGTTCTCATAGTCGTTGCTATTTAGTCTTTTATCTTTTATCCTTAATCTTTCATCCACGGAACTATTTAGTCTTTCATCCTTAATCCTTGATCCTTCATCCAACCGCACCACTATCGTCTCGGGTCCGTTGTGGAGGAAGAGGTAGGGGACTCGGAGTTGGCGGTTGTAGGTGATGGCTTGGTCGAGGGTGCGTTGCGTGAGGGCGACATGCTCTGCCTTACATTCGATGAGCACCAGTGGCTGCAACTGCTCGTCATACACCACGGCATCGCAGCGTTTCTTCGCCTCTCCCACAGCAATGGATACCTCCACGCCGATACGCCCTGCGGGGTAGTGATAGTCGTCCACCAGCCGATGGAGAAACTGCTGCCTGACCCACTCCTCGGGGGTCAGCCGCACCCATCGCCGCCGCCATGCGCAGAAGACGAACTCCTTGCCGTTGATATCTTTTGTATTGAGCCTACTCACGACCCTTTCGCATTATCGCCGACAAAGGTACTGCTTTTTTTTCAGATATGCAAGAGTTTCGGTCAATTTGAAAATTTGAAAATGTGTAAATTGAAAAATGATGGTTAATAGTACGATTGTTAAGATTTCCTCCGTCGCCGCTTTTTCGGGTGTTTCTCGCGGGTCTTTCGCGGGTCTTTCGTGGGTCGATAGTGAGGCAACACGACCATCAAAATGTACTATTGTTAAGATTTCACGCAGTGCCCGACACGGCGCAAAGCAGAGTGAATCATTTTTTATCCGGAATAATGGCAATGGCAAAACCTCCGCCGGATGCCATGTGGATGGTGAGGCGGTCGGTTGGTCGGCAATGGAGGGTGTCGATATGGTAGGCATAGGGGTTGCTCTGCCAATCGGCTTGCTCTCCGTCGCGCCAGAGGGTCATGGTGTAGTCGCCCTCGGGCAGGAACGAAAGGTCGATGCTCACCTCGCGCGGGGTGTCGTTGTTCACCGCGCCGATATACCGGTTGCCGCTGCCGCGCTCCTGCCGCGCCATCACCACGTACTCGCCTATCTCGCCGCTGAGCAGGCGCGACTGCTCCCAGTCGCAGGGCACGCGGCGGATGAACTCAAAGGCATCGGGATAGCGCAGGTAGTTCTCCGGCAGGTCGCATGCCATCTGCAAGGGCGAGTAGAGCACCACGAAGAGCCCCAACTGATTTGCCAGCGTGGCATGCACGCGCGTGGCGGGGTGGACGGGGTTCTCGAAGTTGAAGACCCCCGGCGTGTAGTCGGCGGGACCCGCCAGCATACGTGTGAACGGCAGGATGGTAACATGTGAGGCAGGGCTGCCTCCATCGGTAGCCCATGCGTTCCACTCCTGTCCGCGTACGCCCTCCTGCGTCATCAGGTTGGGGTAGGTGCGCTGCAAACCCGTAGGCATGACGGGCTCGTGGTTGTCGATGGCTACCTTGTGCGCCGCCGCTTTCTCTATCACGCGGCGATAATGCCGCACGCCTGCCTGCGAACGGTTGTATTGCTTCCCCTCGGCATACCGCACGTAGGGAGCCACGTAGCCCGTCTTCACGGCGTGCATGCCATGCTGCTCAATGTAGCGATAGGCAGTGTCGAGTTGCGACTCGTAGTTGGCGGCATCGCCTGCCGTCTCATGGTGGAAGATAATCTGCACGCCGCGTTGGTGTGCATAGCGCGTCAGCCACTCCATGTCGTAGTCCGGATAGGGCGTAACGAAGGAGAACTGCTCGTCGGGGTGCGGTCCGTCCCACGAACCCCAACCTACGTTCCAGCCTTCCGCCAGTACGCCGCCAAAGCCGTTGTCGGCAGCGAAGTCGATATACTGCTTCATGCGCTGCGTGGTGGCGCCGTGTTGCGGACCATTCCACCATGTCATGGTCTTCAAGTGCATGCCCCACCATATACCGATGAATTTCATAGGTTTAATCCACGAGGTGTCCTCTATGCGGCAGGGCTCGTTCAGGTTGAGCATGATACGCGAAGCCACCAGCCCTTGCAGGTCGTCGGCAAGCACCATAAACCGCCAAGGAGAAAGAAAACCACAAGACCCCGAGGGTAGGGTAGGGGTTTCTTCCCCCTCCCTTGTAGGGAGGGATGGGGAGGGTCGTAATGGTGTGAGGAAAGTGCGGATGGTGTCGCCGCGATAGTAGAAGTTCTCGGCGGGGTAGTCGGTGAGGGCTGCTTCGTGGAGGAAGGCGTAGGTGCCGTCTGCCAGTTGCAGCGTGATGGGCGAGCAGGTGGTGTCCATGCTTGTGATGGGTGCCTTTGTCCATAGTGCCTCGTAGTACTCCGTCCGCCACGGGATAGACCATGCCTCCGGCGTCTGGGCAAACACATATGATGTCCGCTCCGAGAGGATAACAATGTCCATGGAGGTGCGGTCTCCACTATGCTCCCCCGCCCCGCTTGCGGGGAGGGGGCAGGGGGCGGGGCTGGTCATGGAGGCACCTCCTTGGTATCTAAAGGCAAACCCGTCGTTGAAAGCACGGAAGACGATATCCATGTGTGTGCCCGACGGATGGCTTAGGTGAACGGTCATCTCGTTGTGGTAGTCGCGGATAAGGCGCTCCTCGCCCCATACGGTCTCCCAAACGGTGTCGCGGGAGGCGCGCGAGATGCTGTCTATGCGGAAGCAGGAGGTGAGCGACTGCGCTGTCACTGGGGACGCGGGTGGTACATCCCGACCGGTCGGGCACGTCTCGCCCGCGGTTAGTTGAGAGTGGAGTGTGGAGGTATCGCTTACGCTCCAATCCGATGGAGAATACACCGTGGTCTCCAAACCTAAGGCGGAGGGCAGCAGCACGGACTTGCCGTTGCGGCTAACGGAGTAGGTAGGCTCGCCCTCAGCGCCGAGGGCGAACACTACCTGCACCTTGCCGTCGGGCGAAGTAAGCACTGATTCGGTGGAAGATTGGCAGCCGCAGAGCAACAGCACCGCCGCCATACATGGTAACCATTTCATGTTCGTCAATTTCATATTGAAAAACGTCGTGTAAAATAACTTCGTGTTTGGAACTTCGCTTCGCTGTCCGACCGCTGCGCTGAACGACTGATTTAGAGAAGGTGGTATATCGGTCTGACAGTCGTTAGACAATCGGACAGTGAAACGGTCGTTCAGCGAACAGAGTGAAGCGGTCAATCAGTCATAAGACGGCACCTTACAGATACCTCGTCCCAAGCAGGGTGTAGTATATTCCGTTGCGGTAGAGGAGGATATGCCCGTTGCTCAGGCGTTTCTCTGTATGGTTGTCCTGCACAGCAGAGGAGGGGCGAAGGTCGGTGCCTTGCTCATAGACCTTGTCGGCGGTAACGCGTAGGTAGATATCGCGGTTGATGGTGTAGCCGTCGTGGCTGACAGCGGTATGTTGAGTTGCAGCGTGGGCTGCAATGATAGTGCTCAAGCAAGCCATGAGCAAGGTAAAAATACGATTTTTCATGTTGGTGTTAATGTTTTTCTCCGTTAATTGCCGTTAATTACTCGTTAATTTTATTACTCCATTAAAGCCCATATAAAAGAACCATTAAAACCTAAATAGACGAAGGTAGCTCTAACTCCCCCGCCTCCCTCTTAGAGGGGGGCGGAGGGGGTACGGGGGCGGGAGGAGGATTCGGCTTCAAGCCGCTTTATGACCTTCATAATCCGAAAGCAACTAATCCTTCATCCCATTTGCGGCTGCGTGCCGAGTGTACCATCCCGCCCCCGTACCCCCTTCCCTCCTTTCAGGAGAGGCGGGGGAGCTGATAATTGTTAAGTTAATCGCTATACACACGATATGCAAACCCTTCCAGTTCGAGGACTTTGGGGGTGGTGATGTGTTCATCGGTCTGCGCATCGGTTACCTCGCTGCGTTGCCATCGCATGGGTAGCGTGATGGTCTGCGGTTGAGAGGTGGTGTTCACCACCACCAACATCGCTTTCTCTCCTTGCCGCCGTTCAAAGCATGCCACGTGGTCGGTAGAGTAGTCGGTGAGCGTGCCGGCACGCACCTCCGCCGTCTGCTGATAGGCGTGCATCAGACGACGGTAAGCAGCCGTGGTGGTATTTGCCGTGAAATCCAAGATATGGTAGTTGAAGAAATCCAACTGCGCCGTATGCCCTATCTCCTGCGAGGAGTAGATCATCGGTATGCCCCCGAGGAAATAGGTCAGACACGAGGCGGACAACTCCCCCTCTGCGCTATGATAGAACGAGGAGGGGGCATGCTCCGCCGATGCATCATGCGACGTGGGATTGCGCATGCGGTCTTTTCCCGCAGGCGTCTGCGCCCACTCTTTCTCGCTCACAGACAGCAGCTGGCTCACCGGCAGCGATTTCTCATAGAGCGACTGTACCGCCCCTAAGTAATCCCAACTATACAACCAGTCGAATCCCGCATCGTAGTATTCTGCCTTGCTCGTCTCTGCGAAGAAAATAGCATCCGGCTTAATCGCGTGCACTGACGCTATGGCTTCCTGCCAAAACGCCTGAGGCACCCCGTGCGCGTAATCACAACGGAACCCGTCCACGTCCGCCTCACGCACCCAGTAGCACAACGCCTCCTGCATCGCCTGACACACCGCGGGCTGCGTGTAATCCAGCGGACACACGTCTTTCCAACCCGTCTCCTCCGCCGTGGGAGTGGTGTACCACTCGGGGTGAGACGTGTACCACGCGTTATCCCACGCCGTGTGGTTGGCTACCCAGTCCAGCAGCACTCGCATCCCTAGACTATGGCAGGTGCGCACAAGGCTACGCAGGTCGTCCATCGTGCCAAAAGCAGGGTCGATGGCATAGTAGTCCTGCACGCAGTAGGGAGATCCCACGCTTTTCACCGTGCCACGCGGGTGAATGGGCATCAGCCACAGCACATCCACACCCGTCTCCTTCAAGGCGGGCACATACTGCTCTATGACACGGAACGCCTGTTGATTAGCAAACAAGCGCTCGTTGCACTCATACACCACATGTGTGTTCGCATACGACACCTCCGGCTCCACTGCGGGAGGATTGACCTCTCCCCCACGGCAACCGTTCATGCCTAATAATAAGGCAAAGACAATACAAATACTCTTTCGCATAGACTTGCTTTTTGGTAGGGAACTACTCCGTTAATCACTAACTAATCACTAACTAATCACTAACTAATCACTAACTAATAACTAACTAACTAACTAATCACTAACTAATAACTAAGGTTCACCGGTAAAATCCTGTGTTGATTAAGAGAAAAATTTGGTCATATCGTA
>JBJECJ010000047.1:0-2459 GCA_051870955.1 Paludibacteraceae bacterium
ATAATTCATAATATTACAAAGATTTCAGACTGCAAAATGACCTATACGCCAAAAAAAGTAGTACCTTTGCCCCCGATTTAGACCACAACACAAGCCCTGTAAGGGCAACATAACAAACCTGAGTTTGATATAAGCAAACTATTTCAACAGTCAAAGGGTAATTTGGTTTTTGGTAATGAATTAATGATTAATTATACGTTAATTACATGTTAAAGAAAAAGAATATTTGAATAATTTTTGGAAATTTTTGTTGAAATAAAAGAATCATTGTTGTTTCGATGTATATGTATCTTATTTCAAGTTCACGTTAAATCGTAAATCCCGCTATGTTAATCTGTTCTTCCGATTTAGACGCTATCAATCTTGCCCCCGAGCAGGTGAAGGGGCATCTGCTCCTGCTTCTGTGTGAGGCGGGCGCACTGCAAGTAACCATCGACGAGCAGACCTACTCGCTGTCGGAGGGGGATATGTTCATCTGCATGCCGCAGTGCCTGCTGGGGCACTACCTGCGCTCGCCCGATTTCCGTGCCAAAGTAATCTGTGCGGGTGAGCACTTGTACGATGAGGTGCTCAATACCTGCCTCCCAAAAGAGCCCAACTGGTGGCAGAAACAGTGCTATGTGCTGCACCATCCCGTCGTTCGCCTTACCACCTACCAGCGCGAACTGTTCAACAGCTACTACCAACTCCTGCAAACCTTCTTGGCAGACCCGTCGCCGCGTGAGGAACTGCTCAAACTGCGCTTGGGTGTCGCCCAGTCCGCCGCCTTCGAATTCCTCCACAGCCTCGAGAGCAAGATAGGGGACCCGGACCCCCTCCAACTTCCTGCTCCTCAAGGAGGTGCAGGCTCCACAAACTCCCCCGCCCCGCTTGCGGGGAGGGGGATAGGGGGCGGGGGGATTCAAGGAGGTGCGGTCTCCAGGCCGCACCAATTAGAGGCTCTTGGGTCTTCTTCTTCCGACCTTCTTTTCAAATCCTTCATGCAACTCTTGAGCCGTCATGCCGCCACGCAGCGCGAGGTGGCGTGGTATGCGCAGCAGATACTCATCACGCCCAAGCACCTGACGATGGTCTGCAAGCGAGTGTCGCAACGCACGGCGGGCGACTGGATTACAGACTACACGCTCAAGCATATACGATACTATCTCTTTCATACTACGATGAGTATCAAAGAGATAGCCTTTCAGATGAATTTCAGTGATGTCTCTTTCTTCTGCAAGTACGTCCGCCGCCACTTAGGCTCCTCGCCCCAACGCCTGCGCGAGAGAAAGGAATAGGCTCCGCTGCACGTATATGCAGCAAAATCGGCTGCAGATTTGCATATGTCATTTTTTATTTGTAACTTTGCAGCCGATTTGGAATATGTTTGTGTAATAAAAGCAAATAACAACTATGGAAAAACGATTGACTATCATTGATTTTGTAGAGAAGTACACGCGCGAGTACGCCGACCACGTCTTCCTGCGCGAGAAGGTAGGCAATACATGGACAGAGACCACCTATGCCGAGACGCGCGAGCAGGCGCATGTCATCGGTGCGGGCTTGATGGCGCTGGGCTTGCAGAAAGGCGAGCGCGTGGCGCTGCTCTCGCAGGGGCGCAACCTCTGGGTTACCGCCGAGTTGGGTATCCTCTACGCCGGCGCGGTGAACGTACCCCTCAGTATCAAACTGGCGGAGGCGAGCGACCTCCTCTTCCGTATTCAGCATTCCGACGCATGCTATATCATCGCCTCCGAGCAGCAGTTGCCCAAAATCCGCAAGATTTTGCCCGACTGCCCCAACGTGCGCCATGTCATTGTGCTTGACCCGATGGCGGAATGCGGCGAAAAAGAGATAGGCATCGACGAGGTGATGCAGCGCGGTCGCGATTTCCTCGCGCAGACACCGGACGCTTTCGTGGCGCGCTACAAGTCCGTGCAGCCCGATGACTACGCGAACATCTCCTACACCTCCGGCACCACGGCAGACCCGAAAGGTATCTTGCTGACCCACCGCAACTACACCGCCAACGTGGAGCAGGCGCGCTCCATCATCAGCGTGCCGCAAGATGCCGTCATGCTCATCATCCTCCCGCTTGACCACTGCTTTGCGCACGTGGCGGGTTTCTACACCATGATGTCCTACTGCGGCTCCATCGCCACCGTACCCGTTGGCAAAACCCCCATGGCGACGCTCAAGAACATCCCTATCTCCATCAAGGAAGTGCGTCCGCATGTCATGCTCTCGGTGCCTGCGTTGGCACGAAACTTCAAGAAGAGTATAGAAGGCGGTATCAAAGCCAAAGGTCCCGTGGTGGAGAAACTCTACAATTTCGCGCTCAACAATGCCATAAAATATAATAAGGAGTATTGGAACCAAGGCGGTTGTCAAGCATGGCGCAAGCCTTTGGTCAAACTGTTCGACAAGATTATCTTCAAGGCAGTCCGCGAGGGCTTCGGCGGCAGAATGCTCTTCTTCGT
>JBJECJ010000048.1:0-12149 GCA_051870955.1 Paludibacteraceae bacterium
TTAAGTCAACTCGTATATCATTACCATAAATTAAGTCAACTCGTATATCATTACCATAAATTAAGTCAACTCGTATATCATTACCTTAAATTAAGTCAACTTGTATATCATTACCTTAATTGTTTTTGCATTGGTTCCATATTTGCTCTGCTTCTTGTCTGCTTCGTCTCTGCTTCTTGTCTGCTCTCGTTGCCGTCCTTTTGCCGTCTTTTTACCGTAATGGTCGGCTGATGGTCTCGATAGCAAAACGGTTTGTTCCAAACCGCCCTCCCGCGATGCATCGGGGCGTCCCCAGTATCTGCCTGTTCTCTTCTGCTAATAGAAAAGGCTGCCTAACCGTTTGGATAGTTAGGCAGCCTTGGGAAAATTAACGAAATTATATGATAATTATATGTTACGAGAAAGAATTAGATGTTTTGGTGGCAGGATGGTGCGGCTTCCGACTATTTCTTGGTGCGGCATGGAGACCGCACCTCCTTTGTAGCAGGCGAGGACGCCCCGATAAATCGGGATGCAAGCCCCTGCGCACCCGGACAGTTTACCGCGGGCGAGACGCCCGCGTCCCCAGTGGACGCCTGCGCACACCGGACATTAGTAGTCGGTGTTCTGGGGGTCGAAGTTGGTCCAGCCTGCTGTCCAGTCTTTATCGGCATCGAAGGCACCTACATAGGAGACTGGTTGGAAACCGTTGAGAGCACTGGCGGTGAAAGCAGCGGCGGTGAGCAGCGGGCTACCCGACTGAGGCATGTAGTTGCTCCCGATAGATTGGGATAAATTGAGCATGGCTTCTGCGGCAGTGGCTTGGCGGTTGCCCGTCTGCGAGAGGAAGAACTCGTGGGAGAAAGAGTAGGGCTTGGAGGGGTCGAAGGTCTTCTCTTTGTAGTCGAGCGCGCAACTGTCTTTGTACTGCTTGTTCATGTCCGAGCCGAGGAGGTCAGCGTCCACAATCCACGTGTTCTGCACTTGCAGCAGTCCGTCTTTGGCAGCCTGCCACGAGTTGCCTTTCTCGTTGTCAATCATGACCCCGATGGGCCATCCTGCGAAGACGGAGTTGAAGCAGCAGAGGCGGGAGTTGCGGCGAATCTGCATGCCGGCTTGGAAGCGTCCGAGCGAGGAACCGTTGTTGGGGAAGTAGTCGCCGCCGTTGATGTAGTCGGCGTTGTTTTGGAACTGCGGGTCAGCCTTCGGACCGATGAAGGTCATGTTGGAGAAGACGCAGGTGGTGTAGGGCGACACGGCGGCACCGTCGGCGCAGTTGTCCGACTCGAAGCCGTTGGACTGGCTGACATCGGCGAGGCGGGAGTTGCGCACGGCGAGCCCGAACTGCACATGACCGGAGAAGCCGTTGTCGGTGTCGAAATCATCGTCCCAGCCGTGGTACGCCACGAGGTATTGGCAGTTGACCGCCCCGCCGAACCACTCGAAGGAGTCGTCGTTGGAGTAGGACACCTGCACGTGGTCCACCTGTGTGCTGCTGCCGACGGAGCCGAAGGTGATACCGTTGATTTCCTTGTCTGTCTGGAAGGGGAATCCTGCGAACTCCACGCGGACGTAACTCAGTGCGCCGGAGCAGTCGGTGTTGTCGTTGCCGCCGTGCTTGGAGCGGGGACCGCCCTCAATCTGCTGCTCGGTCTGGTTGTTGTTGGCGCGTCCGCAGAGGATGAGTCCTCCCCAGTCGCCCGGGCGACGCTGCCCTTTGGGTTGCTCGGAGGTGAAGACGATAGGTGCATCGGCGGTACCCTTGGCATAGAGTTTGCCGCCGCGCTCTACGATAAGTGCCGCTTTGGTGTCTTTGTCGCCGAGGATGACCGTGCCCGGCTCGATGGTCAGCGTGGCGCCGTCAGCGATATAGACCCAGCCGCGGAGGAGGTATTTGCCTTTTTTGAGGGTCTGTGTGCCGGTGAAGACAAACTCGTCGTCGCCGTTGCCGATGGTGTCGCCGAAGAGCAGGTTGTCCGCAGCGCGCAGACCGCCGTCTTCCGACCAGTTGCGGTTCACTTCGTTGGTGGGTTCTTGGTTGGGTTTGCATGCTACGAGGGTAGCACCGGCGATGGCGCAAAGCGCCATCAGGTTGAAAAGCGTTCTTTTCATTGTTGTTTGTTGTTTTTGGTTAGTTATTTTCTCCCCTTAGAAGTTCTAGATTTTCTAGAAATTCTAGTTTTTCTAGAAATTCTAGGTTTGCTATGGGGCTTGTTAGAATTGATATTGCAGTGTGAGGGTGAAGTTTCTGCCCGGGCGGTAGGAGCGGGTGGTCTCTTTCACCTCTTGGGTCTTGCCCTCGGGGAGCGAATAGGTGCCAATCTGCTGATACACCACCGGCTCGCCTATCACGTCCTTCGCCGCAAAGCGGATGGTCAGAGAGGAGGGCTTGGATTGGGAGGCATCCGTTGTGCTACGGTGCGGCCTGGAGACCGCACCTCCTTTAGGAGCCCCGCCCCCTTGCCCCCTCCCCGCAAAGTTTACCCCACTGCGCGTTGCTTGCGGGGACCCCAATCGCGGGGCGGGGGAGCCGTTGGAGACCGCACCTCCTTTTAGGGTCCACGTGTACCCGATATTCAGGTCGAGGGCGTTGCGGGGCATCTCGTAGGAGTCGGGGATGTTGATGACATCGCTGCCGCCCGTCAGTCCCACGCTGCGCCCTACGCCTATCAGTCGCTTGCCGATGCGGTTGTAGAGCACGGCGCAGGAGATGGCGTGGCGGTCGTTGAAGTCGTGGGCGTAGAACAGCCCCGTGTTGATGAGGTAGGGCGACTGTCCCTGCATGGGGCGCGTCAGTTCGCGCGAGCCTTCGGGGAACAGCACGCGGCTTTGGATGAGGGCTCCGTTGAAGGTGAACTGGAAGCCGCGCATGCCCATGAAACTCAGGTCTTTGCGGATGTCTATCTCTGCGCCGTAACTATACGCGCGGTCGGCGTTTTGGTAGGAATAGGTCAGGTCGGTGCCGCCCGTTACGGTGTAGGTCCACTCGATGGGGTTGCGGAAATGCTTGTAGAACAGGGCGATGGAGACCACCTCGCCTTTGTCCGAGGGGTAGAACTCGTAGCGGAGGTCGGCGTTGTGGATACGGCATGCCTGCAAGTCCACGTTGCCCTGCACGTTGCTCGCCAACTCGAAGTCGTAATAGACCGAGGGCGACACCTCGCGAAACTCGGGGCGGTTGATAGACATGCCGTAGGAGGCGCGGAGTTGATGGCGGGCGTTGATACGGTAGGTGGCGTTGAGCGAGGGGAAGAAGTCGGAGGTGGGGTAGTGGTTGGCGAGGGGCGAGTACTCGCGGTCGCGGGTGTTGCGCACCAGCGTCATGCGGGCATACTCGTAGCGCACGCCGGCATACACATCCACGGGTCCGAAAGGCATGTTGATACCCACGTAGCCCGCGCAGAGGATGTTCTGCCCTTCGTAGTTGTTGCGCCACTTCACCTGCTCCAGCAGGTAGAGTTTGTCTTCGCCGTAGTTGGCATCGGTCATGAGCGCCGTGGGGATGTCCAGTTGGCGAAAGTTGGCGGGCAGGTTGTTGCTGCTCTGGTTCCAGTTGTAGTAGAACATGCGTGTGCGGTAGTCGCGCGTGCGGTATTCGGCATAGACGCCGCCTTTCCATGTGGGTTTGAACCACCCCCATTCCACCTGTTGCTCGTAGCCCACAGCCGCGGAGGCGATATGCTCGTAGAGGTAGGTGAACTCGCGCGAGATGTCGTTGCTGGACGAGAGTTGCAGCACGCCCACCTCCAAGGCGTCGTTGATGAGGTAGCGCCGGCGGTCGGGCTGGTTGCGGTTGCTGTACGAATAGCCCAAGTCCCAGTGCAGTCTGCCCTTTTGACCCGCCACCTCGTGCTTGCCCGACAACTGCGCCGAGTAGGTCAGGCGCGACTGGTAGGAATACTCCGCCTGCCGCTCCTCATCGTTCTGCGCGGAGATACCGTTGCGCCCCGTGTAGCGCTCGCGGTCGAGGAAGTTGAGGATGTTCTTCCACTCGATACGGTCTTTGCCCTCGCGGCGGGAGTAGGAGAGGTTGAGCATGGCGCCGGCGCGGTTGTGGATGGTCTGCTGGTCGTCCACGGAGCGGCGCAGGTAGGTGCTCTGCTGCTTCTCCTCATCGTAGGCACCGAAGAGGTTGTTGAGCATGTCGCGGTAGTGCTTGTAAGAGCGGCTGTAGTTGGCGGCGACCAAGAGCGAAAAGGTTTGGTTTTGCGGTAGCCGCCAACTCTCGCTGCCGTTCATGGCGAGCGAAAGGTCGCTCACGGGCGTTATCTGCTTCACGCGCCAGTCGTTGTTCAGCCCGTTGCCTGTCAGCGATACGCTGCCTGCTATCCCCTCGAAGCCGCTCAGCGTCTTGTTCATTATCTCCGTGCCTTTGTAGGGCGCGGTGGCGGGGGTGAGGAACGCTTGGCAGTGGGTTTGGTCGTTCATCGCGCCGCCTATGCTGACCGACCAACTGCTGTAGTCCGGCACATCGCGCGTGGTGATGAGCACCATGCCGCCGGAGAAATCCGCGGGGTACTCCGGCGTAGGCGACTTCACGATGACCATGTTATCCAACTGCGAGGAGGGCAGCAGGTCGAAGGAGAAGGCGCGCGAGTCGGCTTCGCTGCTCGGCACAGCGGCACCGTTGAGCCACACTTGGTTGTAGCGTTGCGACAGACCCCTCACCATCACGAACTTATCATCTATCAGCGATATGCCGGGCACGCGCCGAATCACCTCGGCGGCGTCTTTGTCCTGCGACCGCTTGATTTGTTCGCTACTGATACCTTCCTGTATCGTCAACGCTTGCTTGGTGGCTTGCAGCACCGCCATGTCGCTGTTCGTCCGCCGCTTGGCAACCACCGCCACCTCGTCCAGCACCTCCGTATCTTCCTGCATATATATAAATAAGGAGTCATTCGTTCCGCCTTTGGCGGCAGTGGAGTGGGGTGTGGTATTGCTAATCACCACCAACTGACTCCTGTAGCCTACATAACTGATACTCAGCGTGTCGCCGCTCTGCACCGGAATACGAAAGACGCCATCCCAGTCGCAGGTCGTACCCGTTGTACTACCTTTGACTAAGATGGCGGCACCCATCAGCGGCTCGTGGCTCTTGGCATCCATCACGATGCCCACGCGCTCACGAACCTCCTCCGCACCTTGCGCCTTCGATGCGCCTACGCAACACACAAAACATAAAATCAAAACAAACCAATCTCTTCGCATTGTACCTATTGCTTTCTGAAATCCGCTGCAAAAGTACCCGAAATCCGTTAAGTACTTATTAAGCGGATGTTAAGATATTGTTAAGTTGCTTATATACCGTTATTTTTTTTTCGTTATATTCCTTGTATATATGAAAAAATGTTAGTACCTTTGTGGGCGAAATGGCTAATATCATGTTCAAAAAACTACAAAAAATAGTGCGTTTTTATTGGGATGGCTTCCGCGGGATGACGTGGGGAAAACAGTTGTGGATACTCATCATCATCAAACTCATCATCATCTTCGGTGTTCTGAGGCTGTTCTTTTTTCATCCCGTTGCTCCGACTATCAACCTTTGATGTAGTTTCACGTAGTTTATGTAGTTTTCGTAGTTTACGTATTTTTCGTATCTATCGTACTTATTAACTACAATTGCTATCAACGAAAACTACGAAAAAAACGAAAACAACAAATCAACAATTCTATACCATGGATGTACTTTTTCTTTCGCGCTTGCAGTTTGCGCTCACTGCCTGTTACCATTGGCTTTTCGTTCCCCTCACGCTCGGCTTGGGCGTAGTGATGTCTGTCATGGAGACCGTCTATGTCGTCAAAGGCGATGACAGTTGGCGGCGCCTTGCCCGCTTCTGGCAGAAACTATTCGGTATCAACTTCGCCGTAGGCGTTGCTACGGGTATCATCCTCGAGTTTGAGTTCGGCACCAACTGGTCGAACTATTCTTGGTTCGTAGGCGATATCTTCGGCGCCCCGCTTGCCATCGAAGGTATCCTTGCGTTCTTCATGGAGGCCACTTTCATTGCCATCATGTTCTTCGGTTGGGAGAAGGTGAGCAAACGGACGCACCTCGCCGCCACATGGCTCACCGCGCTGGGCACGATGATTTCCGCATGGTGGATTCTGGTCGCCAACGCATGGATGCAACACCCCGTGGGCATGGACTTCAATCCCGATACCGTTCGCAACGAGATGATGGACTTCTTCGCCGTGGCGTTCCAGCCCGCGGCAGTCATTAAGTTCACCCATGCCGTCTCATCCGGCTGGATGACGGGGGCGATGTTCGTGGTGGCAGTATCCGCTTGGTTCCTATGGAAGAAGCGCAACGAGGAGATGGCGAAGAAATCCATCCTCGTAGCCTCCATCGTGGGACTTATCGGCACGCTGCTGTGTATGTTCGCAGGCGATAAACACGGCGTGGATATAGCGAAGAACCAGCCGATGAAGTTGGCTGCCGCCGAAGGGCTTATGCAGGGCTCCAACGAAGCGGCTTTCTCTATTGTGCCGGGTATTGAGGTGCCTCACATGCTCTCTTTCCTCGCCACACACGACTGGAACGGGTATGTATGGGGCGTGGAAGACCTCAAGCAGGTGGGCGAAGAGCAGATAGCAGAGGGGAAGATGGCGCTGGAGGCTTTCCGTACCTACCGCGAGCATAGAAACACCAACGACTCCATCGCGCAACAAGCCCTTGCAACCTTCCAACAGCACAAGGCGTATTTCGGCTATGGCTATCTCGATTCGACCGATGAACTGGTGCCTAATGTAACGCTCTGCTATTGGTGCTTCCGACTGATGATAGGCTGTGGCTGCTTGGTGGCGCTATGCTTCGTGCTGGGACTCTTCTTCGGCTGCAAAGGGTGGTTGCCTCGCTACCGCTGGTTTCTGCTCTTGTGCATGCTGTGCCTTCCGGCAGTGTATGTAGCAGGGCAATGCGGCTGGATATTTACCGAGGTGGGGCGTCAGCCATGGGCAATACAGGGGCTGCTCCCCGTGAAGGCGGCACTTTCCTCGGTCAGCGCAGGCAGTGTGCTGACCACGGTGCTTATCTTCGCCACGCTATTCACCGCACTCCTCGTAGCCGAAGTGCGTATCATGCTAAAAGCCATTCAACAACACAAAGATGAAGAATAGGGATAATAATTTGAAAATTTGTAAATTTGAAAATTATTACCGCCGCACGGCAAATTGTAAATCGTAAATTGTCAATTCGTAAATCCTATGACCTACTTATTTTTGCAACAATACTGGTGGCTGCTGGTCAGCCTCTTGGGCGCATCATTTGTAATGCTGACCTTTGTACAGGGAGCGAATGCCCTGATTTTTACGCTCGGAAAAACGGAAATTGAGCGCCAACTGATAGTGAACAGCACGGGGCGCAAGTGGGAACTCACCTTCACCGCTTTGGTAACCTTCGGCGGGGCGTTTTTCGCTTCGTTCCCGCTCTTTTACTCCACTTCCTTTGGCGGTGCTTATTGGGTGTGGATGCTTATCTTAATCTCTTTTGTGCTCCAAGCCGTAGCATATGAGTTCCAATCGAAACCCGGCAACCTCTTTGGCACGAATGTCTATCGCGTCTTCCTGCTTGTCAACGGCATTGTAGGACCGTTGTTGGTAGGCATTGCGGTCAGCACGTTCTTCCATGGTGCCGAGTTTATGGTAACCAAAGACGTGATGGGTGTAGGCGGCACCATCTCGCAATGGGCATCCCCGTGGGGTGGACTGGAAGCCGTGGTAAACCCGTGGAATGTATTGCTGGGAATCACGGTTGCGCTCCTCTCCGTTCTGTTGGGCTTGCTCTATGTCCTCCGCAACATCGCCGATGAGACGCTTGCTGCGCGGGCACGCAAATTCCTTTGGGTGGTGGCTCCTTTGTTCGTCCTGCTTTTCTTGTTCTATGTGGGGCATCTGCTCATGGCAAGCGGTTGGGCGGTTGACGAAGATGGCACTATCCGAATTGAGGACTATAAGTACCTGCACAACCTGCTGCAGATGCCAGTAGTATCGGCGTTGTTTATTGTAGGTGTGATAGGGGTGCTCGCAGGTATTGTGGTCGCTCTCTTCGCGCAACGCAACTGGGGTTTCTGGCTCTCTGCTCCGGGCGCAGTCTTGACGGTGATGACGCTACTCTTGCTGGCAGGCTGGAACGGCACGTGCTACTATCCGTCCCTTGCCGACACCGCTTCGTCGCTGCATATCGGCAATAGTTGCTCCGGCGAGTTCACGCTCCGAACCATGTTCTATGTCAGTCTGATTATTCCTTTTGTGATAGCCTATATCGCATGGGCTTGGCATACCATGGACAAGAAAGCCATTACCAAAGATGAACTCACCCAAACAGAGGATAAGTACTGATTCAAGAAAGGTGTTATGATTACAACGCATGTAGAGAACAGCCAAGTGCTCGCTCGGGAGGCGGACACGCTGGTCGGGAAACTGGAGTTTGAACAGACGGATACGGAGATGGTCATTCTCCATACCTATGCTTATCAAAGCGGGCGAGGCATCGGCTCCCTCCTGATGGAGGCGGCGCTTGCGTATGCCGAGCAGCAGCACCTCACCATCCGCCCCGTATGCTCCTTTGCCGCCAAGTACATGGAAGCCAAAACCAAGAAACAATCATAGCCATCGGAAAAATCTGCCCTGCCTGCTGAACGATTGTCTCGCTTCGGTGTATGCGGTAATGAGAGCGCACTCACAAAAGTAAATTACCCTATCAATACATTGAAGTATGAAAAAGAAAATGTTTAGTATCGCCGTCGTGCTGTTAGCAGTCGGCTGCATAGGCTCAGTATGGGCATTCAACGCACAAGAGAAACAGAAACCGCAGGAGATACGCGGTATCATTGTGGATGAACATGATGTGGCGTGGTATGAGACGCAACAACGCTTGTGGCAGCAGCAAGCCGCCCTTTCCCCCGACGATGAGCACGCGTGGCAGCAGGCGTTTGAGGCGGCGCGATATGTGGATATGTTGACCGGCTCCTATGGGCTTACGGCGCGTAAGCAGGCTATCCTTGAACAAATGGCGTTGCATATTCCCAATTCCTTCGTTTATAATCTCTGTATGTACATGACCGAGGTGGAGCAATACGATGGGGAGCCCGCCCGCTATGCGGAGCAGGCGTTGCGCTTAATGCCGGAGAACACGTGCCGCAAAGATGTAGAGATGCTGCTATCCTACCTCTGGAGGACGGGGAAGTCAATGACCGACCACAATAGCGAGGACTATCGGCAGTTCCATGGCTTGGTGCAGCGACTCTATGCAACCAATGCCTACCCCTCATACCTGCTCCGCTATACGCACAACTCGCTGCAGGGCATGGAGGAGAATGCCATTTATTTTGTGAACGGTGATGTGCCCGCTTACACCTCGCTGGTGTTGCAAGAGGCTCTTGGAGTGCACACCGACAAAGTGATAGTTCCGGTATCTTTCCTGTATATCGAGGCATTCCGCAAGGCACTGTGCAAAAGGTTGGGGATTAGCGACATGGAGACGGAGAAAGACTATTCGTCCGCGGAGGGTGGAGTGGATGGTTATCTGCAAGATGTGCTGGAGCATATCATCCACAACAGCAAACGCCCGACCTACTTCTTCCCTGATGGCAGTTTTCCCGATACAGCATCGTTCAAAAAGAATCTTTACAACGAAGGACTGGTCTTTCGCTACAGCATGCACCCATATGATAATGTGGCTGTTGCCAAGCGGAATGTGGAAGAGCGATATGCTTTCCAATACCTCATGGAGCCGAAGTTCGTCTGCGAGGAGCAATGGAAAGGCAGCGAGCGTATCCAACTCAACTACATGGTTATGCTTGCACCGATAGTGAAGTCTTACAAAGAAGACCGCGATACTTTGCACGCTAACCAACTGACGCGCTACCTTTGTGCTGCGGTAGTAAACACCTCTATCCCGCAAGAGGAGAAACAGAAGTATATCAACTTGTTAAGCAAAACGAAATGATACTTCCTTTGTTTGAGAACTGCCGCACCATGTCGGACAAGCAACTCATGGGGAGGGTTCGCGAGACCTCCGATGAACGGGCTTTTGATGAACTCTATCGCCGCTATGCCCGACTGCTACAAGGATTCTTCTTCCGGCGTTTGGGAGGCAACGAGGAACTGGCTGCTGACTTGTTGCAAGATACTTTCCTCCGCGTGTGGACGGCGCGGAAACAGTATGCCGAGGAACAGGATTTCCGAACATGGCTCTTCACCATTGCCTTTAATCTCTGCAAAAATGTTTATCGCACCAATATGCATGCGCAGGAGTATCTGGATACACTGCCGATGGATGAGGCGGTGGAGGATGATACGCCCTTGCGGTTGGACGATAGCCTTTTTGACCATGCATTGCAGCAGGAATTGGCACGGCTGAATGAGGTGCAACAGATGCTTTTTGAATTACGCTTCACCCAAGAACTCACCGTGCCGGAGATAGCCGTTGTCTTGGAGATTCCGGAAGGCACGGTCAAGTCCAGACTGCATAACCTGATACAGTATTTACGATTAAGACTGAAAGAATATGAATAGCAATTTTGAATCCCAACTATCAGCATCGGCACGCCGCCTGCGTGAAGCACAAGATGCACGACTGACTACAGCACCAAGACGCAACTACCGTTCTTCGGCAGATGGCAACTGCCACCTGCCCTCAGGGGAGCAATGCGATAGTCCGACGGCAAAGAAACGCACCGTCCGGCATTGGCTGGCAATCCCTGTAGCAGCCGCTTGCGGATTGTTGATTGGCTTGTGTATCCCGATACAATATAGACCGACCACCCTCATCACCAAGCAGCAGTCGCCATCCGTCTCCACGATACCCCCCGCCACCGCCCATATAGGCAACAGTATCATGGAAGACGGCACGGACTACACTCTTTTCGTCTCTTTCTAATAGAATGGATATAAAAACCCAGCCTGACAACGCACATTGTCAGGCTGAGGGTGTCGTGGAACTTATAAGGACAAAAGTAGTCCTTTATCCTTTCATCTTAAGTATGATGTAGATGATGATAGGTGCGCCGAAGAGGGCGCTGACGGTGGAGATTGGTAGCGGGTAGGTGAATACGGAGCAGACGAGGTCGCAGAGCAGCAGGATGTTCGCCCCGATGAGGGCGGTGGCGGGCAGGGTGAGACGATGGTTCGACGTGCGGAAGATACCGCGTGCGATATGCGGCACTGCCACGCCGATGAACGCAATCGGTCCGCAGTAGGCGGTGATACCGCCGGCGAGCAGTCCTGTTGCCACCACTATCCAAAGCCGCACACGCTCCACGCGAATGCCCAAGCCCTGCGCATACTCCTCACCCAGCGCCATGCCGTTGAGGGGCTTCATCAGGAATAGGCAGATAAGCATGCCCGCGAGTACTACCGCCGCAAGGAGTGGCAACTGCTGCCAACCGACATTGCTCAGCGAACCAAGCGTCCAGACGATGAACAGTTTGAGCGAATCGGGGTTGGCGAAGTTCTGTATCAGGTTGACCAGCGCACCGGCGATAGAGCCGAACATCATGCCGACGATGAGCAGCGAGACATTGCTTCGCACCCTGTGCGACACCGCCATCACGAGCAGTAAGACCAGCGCAGCACCGAGGATGGCGGCGGTGAAGGTGGAGAACGTGGCATGCAGCGCGGTGAGCGAGAAGCCGCACATGGTCAGCAACGCCACGCCGAGACTCGCACCCGATGACACGCCCAGCGTGTAAGGTCCCGCCAGCGGGTTGCGGAAGAGCGTCTGCATGAGCAGTCCCGATACAGACAGCCCGATGCCTGCCAGCAGTGCCGTGAGCGCTTTCGGCAGGCGCAGGTTCAGCATAATCTGATGCGAGAGGGCGTCGCTTTCATCGCCGAAGAGCGAGAAGGGATTGAGCCATATAGTGCCCCCGCAGAGGTCTAACACAAACAGCCCCACCAAACTAACGGAGAGCAATAAATATATAATTGAGTTTGAACGCATGGCTAATTATGAATTATGAATTCAGAGGGCGCAGGTTACCAAGGACGATCCGACTCATCGGGCAGGATAAGGTGCAAGCCTTGCGTGTGAATGCAATGCAAATCCAACCAGTTCGTTCCGAACTGCCCGCAGGCGAGACGCCTGCGTCCCCAGTCTATTAAAACCCCTTTTCCCCCGCAAAGGTACTGCTTTTTAGCGAATTGAGCAAATTTCTTTTGCTTATTCG
>JBJECJ010000049.1:0-12054 GCA_051870955.1 Paludibacteraceae bacterium
GACACTTTTTATTCATCCTATGTGTAAACCTTATTACGTGTAAGACAAATCTTATTTCGAACTCACGTTAAATTATTTATCAAACGATAGCCGAGATTTATAGAGATTTATCCCGATTTGATCGGGATTTGTCGGGAAGGGGCGACATAACTCCATTTTGAATTGTCGGGTCAACATGTATATCATTGCCAAAATTTATTCTTTTTTTTTATTCGTCCCTCTTGCATAATTCAGAAAATAGCAGTACCTTTGCAGGCGAAATTTGGATATTGTACGAAGGACCCATGTCCTTGTACCGAACCAAGTTATAAGCAACAAATAAAACAATACGGAAAAAGAATTGCCTATGAAGAAAAACAATTAAAAAGGCGACATACATAATTAAAGCGTTTTAGCTCAAATACTTGGGTCTGTAAAAGCTGGACACTTATTATAGACTTAATACTTACCAAGGAACAAGCCGGAATGCTCACGTTCAAGCGTGGGCTTTGTTCATGTAGATTTGGTAAGTATAGGTAGTCCAGCAAATCCTGCAGACCCAAATTGAAAGCAACTTGGCACCACGCTCTTTTTATGTGCCTACTCCCCGTCAAATGGTGCTAACGGAGTATTCGAAAAGCCGTCAAATGAGTAGAAAAAATGTAATTTTATTATTGTAAAATGAAAAAGATTAGTTTATTGGCGCTCTTATGTTGCGCTATGCTTACTCAAGCCCAACGTTATGAAGTCGGACAACTGATTCCACAAGGCACTTGGAGTGCGTTAGTTGTGTATGTGGATGAGTCTGGTGAACATGGATTAATGATGTCTCCAACGGCTCTGCGTGATGGAACTCCGGCATTGAAATATTATGCCAAAAAGGCAGGTATGTCTGTCGAAGACTTAGTGGCTGCAATGCCATTACCACTCATGTCAAAAGGTGAAAAAGACTCTAAAATAGCAAAGGTAATGAAAGAAATGATGAGTCAGAACCTGAACGGCACTAATGGAGTAGAAAACTGCAAAAACATCGCCGACTATTGTGAGGCGAATGGTCTTCCGATGGATGCTTATTTCCCGGAAATGGCATGGGCTGCCTCTTTGGGCGATGGATGGTTTATCCCGGGTACAGATGAACTTGAAATCTATGCTAACGTGATTGCACGGGGTGTCGGAAAGAAAAACTACAAGGGGTACATGGCACATGCGGATGACCATCGTATAGAACTGAATAAGAAAGTGCTCGAAAATTTCCAAGATGGTGTGACAGAAACCACAATCTATTTTCCGCAGTTTATAGGCTCATCTACCTTCGCTTGCAACAAAACGTTTGAGAAAGACCCTGCTAATAAAGGCAAAATTGCCAAAGCAAATGGCTTGTCTATTATCGGAAACATAAATTATATTTATTTTGGGTTGGCTTATTTCAAAAATGACTTTAACACAATAGGCTATTATGTGTTAAATAAAAAAGGAGTGAACTATCAACCTTATACGAATGCATTTAAATGGTTCTAATTATGAAAAAGATATATTTTGCACTCATTGCGCTGAGTCTCATTACATTAACATCTTGCCATACTGCATTGCAAGTAGCCCCAAATCCGCTTAAAACGGTTAATGGGTTTAGTCAAGAGAAAATGGAGTTCATTGGCTTCAAAAACCTCAATAAGAATAATTTGTTTGCAAAAAACTACGGTCAGGAGTTGGAGCGTGCCCGTATTGCTATCAACAAGCAGGATTATTATATGGGTATCTATTCGCTACAAGAATTATCGGCTTATAAGTCAACTAAAAGATATGTGGCGTTTGTAGATGTTATTAAACAACAATACTCCTATAACGACGCTATAGAAGATAAGGATGGAGTGGCTATAGGTGGTTGGATTATTGCTGGTTTGACATGTTTTACACTATTCCCTGTTTATCTCCCTATGATTTATTGCGCGGATAAAGATGTCTGTCAGATGACGCTTAATGGTTCATATGTTCTGTATGTGTATGATACCGAAAAAAAAGAAGTGGCGCTGACGCTGCCAATGGAAATCAATGTGCAGGAGAAATACGATGGACAATACATGCATAAAGAAACCAATAAACAAGCAGTGCAGGAGCGTTATCGGAATATGTTATTCAATTTATGGAACGAGTACTTTGAAAAAGCCTACCGCTTCATAGAAGAGAATAATAAATAGCGACAAAATAAGTGTTCAGGGACTAGTATCCCGCATAACCTTTCCTTTCAAGGGAGACCTTCACACTCAAGGTCTTCCTTGTTCCTTTTATGCCCCACTAATTCTTGTTTTTATACGATTCCCTCTCGGAGATGAGTAGCCGATAATCTTAGGTGATTCCGCTACCTTTGTGCTATCCCTGTTCTTATACTATGATTTCTATGAGTTATCCTCCGCTTAAAATCCTTTGAATCTCTGCGAGGGGGTCCCCTGAAGCAAAGGCTAATCCCGTTGAGAGACGGAATTTTAACGGAATTATTTGGATAATTCCGAAAAAAGCAGTACCTTTGCGGGCTGCAAGCGTGATGTGTTGTTGGTTGCCAGTTGCAGGCAACAAAGGTTTCACGTTACAAGTATCAGTTTTCAAGGCTATGGATATTACAGAACTTCGTGCGCTCTTCGGACATCATCCCGAGATAGGCGTTATACATAAGGAATTGGCAAAAGGCGGGGAGCGGCACCTCCTGCTCAGCGGCTTGCATGCCTCGGCGCGGAGTCTGCTGCTGGCGGAAGTGCACCCCGCCGCTTCCCGCGAGGAGGAAGGGCGCGTATTGGCGTATATCGCCGACAATGGGGACGAGGCGCAGTATGTCTATGCCGATTTGAAGCAGTTGCTTGCCGCGGAGTCCTCCGTGGGCGTCTATTATTTCCCCACAGCCCACCGTCGGCGGCAGGGCGTGGACGAGGCACTGGCAATCCAGCGGACGGAGACGCTGGCGCGGCTGTGTCCCCCGATAGATCGGGACAAGCAGGCAGAGGGCAATTATATCATCGTAACCTACCCCGAGGCGTTGCTGGAGGAGACGCCTGCGCCCGTTACGTTGGCGGCGCAGACCATCACTTTCCGCGTGGGGCAGACCGTGCAGATTAGCCGCGTGGGGCAGCAACTGAGCGAGTTGGGCTTTCAGCGCGTGGACTTCGTGTATGAGCCCGGGCAATACGCCATCCGCGGGGGGATAGTGGACATCTACAGTTATTCGCACGACGATCCCTATCGGTTGGATTTCTTTGGCGACGAGATAGACAGCATTCGCGAGTTTGATATCGAGAGCCAACTGTCGAAAGAGAAAGTCAAGGAGGCGCAATGCGCGATGATGCAGAGCGAGGCGGCGGAGCAAAGCAGCCTGTTCGAGTACCTGCCGGAGGAGACCGTGTTCGCGAGCAACGACTTCTCGATGGTGGAGTACAAACTGTCGGGGGGCAAGTTGCAGGTTTCAACACTCTTCTGTCGGACAGTGGAGTTTGCGGAGAAGTCGCACTTCCCGACGCATGTGCGGGTGGCGTTCGACACACTGCCGCAACCTGTGTTTCATAAGCAGTTTGACCTGCTGACCGACGACCTGAGGCAACAGATTGAGGCAGGGTATCATGTGTATATCCTGTCGGAGCAGCAGAAACAGACGGACCGATTGGCGGCGATATTCGAGTCAATCAGTGGCGAGGAAGGGCTCCCCATCACCTTCGTCCCCGTGAAGGGCGTGTTGCACGAAGGCTTTGTGGATAACGGAATGAAGATTTGCTGCTACACCGACCACCAGATATTCGAGCGTTTCCACCGCGTGGCACTCACCAGCGAGAACGCTCGCCGCGGGAAAGCCATCATCACGCTCAAAGAAATCAACCAACTGCAAGTGGGCGATTACGTGGTGCACTCCGACCACGGTATTGCGAAGTTCGGCGGACTGGTTACCACCACCGTGAACGGCAAGCCGCAAGAGATGATAAAATTGGTCTATAAAGATAATGCCGCGGTATTTGTCTCTATTCATAACCTGCACAGAATCAGTAAGTACAAAGGCAAAGAAGGTACCGAGCCGACTATCTCGCGGTTGGGCTCCGGCGCATGGGAACGCCTGAAAGAGCGGACGAAAGAGCGGGTGAAAGATATCGCGCGCGACCTTATCAAACTATACGCTACGCGCAAGCAGCAACAGGGCTTTGCCTACACGCCGGACGGCTATATGCAACACGAGTTGGAGGCATCGTTCCTCTACGAAGACACGCCCGACCAAGCGAAGACGACCGCCGATGTGAAGCGCGACATGGAGAGCCCTATGCCAATGGACAGGCTTGTGTGCGGCGATGTGGGATTCGGCAAGACGGAAGTGGCGATGCGCGCCGCCTTCAAAGCCGCCACTGACGGCAAGCAGGTGGCGGTATTAGTGCCGACCACGGTGCTCGCCTTGCAGCATTACAACACCTTCCGAGAGCGCATGAAAGACTTCCCCGTGCGCATCGAATACCTGTCGCGGGCAAAATCCGCCAAGGAGGTGAAAGAGATACTGCAAGCCCTCGAAGAAGGCAAGATAGACATCCTGATAGGTACGCACAAACTGGTGGGCAAGAGCGTGAAATGGCACGACCTCGGGCTGCTCATCATCGACGAGGAGCAGAAGTTCGGCGTGGCGGTGAAGGAGAAACTGAAGACCCTTCGCACCAATGTGGATGTGCTGACGCTGACGGCGACCCCCATCCCGCGTACCTTGCAGTTCTCGCTGCTGGGCGCACGCGATCTGAGCGTGATGACCACCCCCCCACAGAACCGCTATCCCGTGCAGACCGAACTCATCACGCAAGCCGACGAGGACATCATCAAAGAAGCCATCACGCTGGAGATGCAGCGCAACGGACAGATATTCATCGTGAATAACCGTATCGAGATGTTGCCGCGCATCGAGCGTAAGATACGCGCCCTCTGCCCCGAGGCGCGTATCATCACGGCGCACGGACAGATGCCGAGCGAGGAGATGGAGAAGCGGCTGGAGGACTTTATCAACTACGACTACGACATCCTCCTCGCCACTACCATCATCGAGTCGGGCGTGGACATCCCCAACGTGAACACGATGATTATCTACTCTGCCCACCAATACGGACTCTCGGACTTGCACCAGTTGCGCGGACGCGTAGGGCGCTCCAACCGCAAGGCCTATTGCTACCTCGTTACGCCCGACCGCGAACTGCTCACCGCCGACGCGCGCCGACGGCTGGAAGCACTCAGCACCTTCGCCGATCTCGGCGCGGGCTTCCAACTTGCTATGCAGGACCTTGACATCCGCGGCGCGGGCAACCTGCTGGGCTCTGAGCAGTCGGGCTTCATCGCCGACTTGGGCTACGAGACCTACCAGCGTATCCTCAACGAAGCCGTGGAAGAACTGCGCGAGGAAGAAGGCTGCGCCCTCACGCTCCCCGCGCGGGAAGAGCCGCAGACTTGGGCGAGCGACTCCCAGTTGGAGAGCGACCTGCCGCTCGGATTCCCCACCGACTACGTGGAGAACATCTCTGAGCGTATCACCCTCTATCGCGAGTTGGACGGCTTGCGCAACGAAGACCGCTTGCTCGACTTCAAGAAACGACTGATAGACCGCTTCGGACCGCTGCCCGAGCAGGCGGACGAGTTGCTCAACGTGGTGCGCCTGCGGTGGCTCTGCTGCCGAATGGGTATCGAGAAGGTCATGCTCAAGCAACAGCGTTTGGTGCTATATTTTGTGCAGAATAAGGATGCATATTGGCAGAGCGACATCTTCGGCAAGATTATTCAGTTCGTAGTGAGCCGCGCGCAACGTTGCCGGCTGGTAGAGGAGACCGACAAGAAAGGACAAAAGACCGGTCGCCGCTACGCCGTGATTCAAAATGTCCAAAGCGTCGCCGGCGCCATCCACCTCCTCAGCAAAATAGAAAATGATTGTTAGTGCCTCAAGGAGGTGCGGTCTCCGGGCCGCACCATAGTTGTCTGTGGTCAGCGGTAGCCCCGAAGGTGCGAAATAGAATAACATAGGGTGAAACCCTACGTAAAGTTTACCTCCCTCATACCACGAGCCCTGTAAGGGCGACACAACTAATACTCAGAGCATTCCGATTACTCCGATAACTCAGAGCACATCCCCTCCTAATTCCTAATTCCTCATTCCTAATTCCTAATTTGCCAAGCATATACCTCCATATCCCGTTCTGCAAGAGCCGCTGTGCCTACTGCGACTTCTTCTCCACCACGCTATTGTCGCGGCGGGAGGCGTATGTAGATGCCCTCTGCAAAGAAGCCACACGACGCCTCTCACCACTAACCACTGACCACTCACCACTAACTACTAACCACCCCATCTCTACCATCTATTTCGGTGGCGGCACCCCCTCCCTCCTCTCCCCCGACCAGATAGCCCGCATACTGCAAACAATAATCACTGGGGACGCCCCGACCATGTCGCGGGCGGAAAAGGAGGTGCGGTCTATAGGCCGCACCATCGAGGTTACCCTCGAAGCCAACCCGGGCGACCTCACCCCCGACTACCTGCGTGCCATCCGCGAGGCGGGCGTGAATAGGCTTTCGATAGGTATCCAGTCCTTCGACGATGAGGTGCTACGCCTGATAGGCAGGCGCCACACCGCCGCACAAGCCAAAGCCGCCGTAAAAGCAGCACAAGCCGCTGGATTCGACAACATCTCCATTGACCTCATCTACGGCATACCCTCTCAACTCTCAACTCTCAACGCTCAACTCTCAACCCTCAACTCTCAACTCTCAACGCTCAACTCTCAACTCTCAACCCTCAACCCTCAACTCCTCGCATGGCAAGACCAGATACGCCAAGCCTTGCAGTTGGGCGTGCAACACATCTCCACCTACTGCCTCAGTTACGAAGAAGGCACCCGCATGACGCGCATGCTGGAGCAAGGGGAGATAACCGAGGTGGACGAAGATACGGAGAATGCCATGTACGACCTGCTGGTATCTCAACTAAAAGAAGCAGGTTTTGAGCATTACGAAGTGTCTAACTTCGCATTACCTGGCTATCGTTCGCAGCACAATAGCAGTTACTGGAATCGCACCCCCTATATCGGGCTTGGCGCAGGCGCGCACTCCTACGACGGAGCACGCATACGCAGTTGGAATCCCGATAATTTGGAAGAATACATCCGCGCCATGGAGCGCGGAGAAGACGCGGCAACCTACGAAACACTGACCGACACCGACCTCTACAACGAGCGTATCATGCTCGGTCTGCGCACGGCAGAGGGCATTGCCCTCAACGAACTCCATAACCCCGCCTTGGCGCAACCGTTCATCGAAAGAGGCTTACTAAAAGAAACCGCCGACCGCCGCCTTACAGCGACCATCAGCGGCATTCACATCCTCAATCGTATCATTGAGGACTTGATGGAATAACCACGGCAACTATCTTATGCGGTCAGCCGCGCGCACCAGTGCCTCGTCTTTGAGGATACGGCGCGTAGCCATCATGCTCAGCACGATACATACCAGCGGCAGCCCTGCCCATACGTTGAGATACCATGCGGTGTCGGTCAGTACAACGCCGTCAATGGTCTCATAGCCCTTCACCACGAAGGCAATATACAGCGCCAACAGCGCGTAGTAGCCCAAGCACAGCACCACGTTGACAATGTTGAGACGCGCTTGGAGCAGGCGGCGCTTGAACAAGAAGATATCCACCAGCGCCAACAAGGGGATAGCGACACTAATCACCGCCAACGGCCACTTGCTGAACGGCATAAGCGATACATATTCTATGCCCTCCGCGGGCAGAAACTGCACGGGCGCAAAGCAGCAAAGCAGCACGCCCAGCACCACCACTGCCAACAAATACAAGGTTTGAATTCTCTGAATCATATCGGATAAAAGATAAGGGATAAAGGATTACTATTGAAGCGTTAACTTTTTATACGTCTCTGTAATTAGTTGATTATTACAAGTGTTCTTTGACTGTTTGATTTGGAGTGGCTATAAGTATATCTCTTCAAGCAGCCAAGTAGTAATTTGGTTTTTGGTAATTGTAAAATAGTAAATTGTCAAATTGTCAAATAAAAATGTTTGTTGGATAAATAGTTTTTTGTTTGTTTTTGTCAAGTATTATTGAGCGTTTTTGTATATAGTCCTTTTTTCGAGTTTACGTGGATGAGAGTTCGAAAAGTTAACGCATCAGTACTAATATCCTGTTTCCTTAATCCTTCATCCAAAGAAACCGCCTGCAAAGTTACGAAAAAAATCCTGAATACGCAACATTATTTGCATATTTCATAAAAAAATACTACCTTTGCAGGCAGTTCTGTTAATCTTCTGTTGCCATGCGAAACCTCATTCTCCGTATTTCTCTCTCCTTGCTGTTCCTCCTCTCGGTGCTTACAGTCCATGCCGAGTGGATTCCCATCACCCGTTCTTTCACCCCCAACGACTACCACGCCAGCACGCAGAACTGGATGCTCACCGAGCAGAACAACGGCTGGATATACGCCGCCAACAACTACGGCGTCTTGGAGTACGACGGGGCTTCGTGGCGTCTGTACGGCATAGGCAACTCCACCGTCGTGCGCTCTGTTGCCCACGACAAGCAGGGCAGAATCTACGCAGGCGGCACCAACGACTTCGGCTTCTTTACTTATAATGCTTTGGGAGGGATGGATTATCACAGCCTTGTGGATAGCATTCCGCCCGCATATCGGAACTTCGGTGAAGTGTGGCAAATCTTCCCCTCCGACCAATGTGTGTATGTGCAGACGCGCAGTTACCTCTTTATCTTCACCGAAGGCTGTGCCGTGCAGGTGATAGACCCGGCGGACATCATCAAGACCTCGCTCTTGACCAACGGCGAGTTCTATATGGCTACCTCGCGCGGGGTCTTCGTCCTGACGGGCAACCGGCTGCACGCCCTGCGCGGTATCGACCTGCTCAAGGACGCTACGGTGTGCGCCTTGGTGCCGTGGACGGAAGGGGCACTGCTGATTGCCACCGACTTTGCGGGGCTCTTCCTCTATGACGGCGACCGCATACGACCCTTCCGCACCGAGGCTGACCGCTATATATGTGATAACCAACTCTATACGGTAGCGACTAATGAGGACTGCCTCGCGCTGGGCACTGTCCTGAACGGCGTGGTCTTGCTCGATAAGGACGGCAAGCACCCCACTTTCTACACCCGCAAACAGGGCTTGCAAAACAATACGGTGCTCTCCCTGCTCTTCGACCGCCATGCCAACCTCTGGATAGGACTTGACCAAGGTATCGACTGCATACAGCGGTCGCTGCCGATGGTGCAACTCAACAACAGACTGGTGGACTTCGGCGCGGGCTACTGCGCTTGTCCGAGCGGAAACAAACTCTATCTGGGCACGAACCAAGGGCTGTATGTGCTCACGGAGGGGGCAGGTGCTTCGCGGGCAGAGGATGAGAATAACCCGCGTCTGGTGCAGGGCTCGCTGGGGCAGGTGTGGGATATCCGCGAGGTGGACGGCAGGCTGTTCTGCAGCCACAACAGAGGGCTGTTCGAGGTCATAAACGGCAGGCTCTGTCCCCTCTACACCAACGACGGCGTCTGGTCCGTGCGCCGCTATCGCGACAACCAAGTCATTGCCGGCACCTACAACGGCTTCTTGTTGCTCAATCCCGACCAATCGGGACAAGCTAGGCGCACTCCCACGCACCTGTCCGGCTTCCACGAGACGGCGCTCTACTACGAGATAGACGCCGCCAACAACCTGTGGATTCTCACCTCGCGCGGCGTGGAGAAACTGACGCTCAACAGCAACCAAACTTCGCTCACCTCGGAGTTGATAATAGACTATCCCGCGGCGCACCGCCATCTCTCCCTGAGCAGGGTGGGGGACGCTATCTTCCTCTCAGGCGAAGACTATTTCGGTGTCGTCAATGCCGATGGCGAACTGGTGGAGACCGACCCGCAGTCGGTCGGGCTCCCTGACTTGTCCCGACAGGGCGGGAAATGGGCACGCTACTTGCTCGTTCGGAGGACCAAAAGCGGAGAACTGGTCTATATCACCCCCGATGATATGCCTGCGTTCATCATAGGCGGGTTTGCCAACATTACGTTTGACGCGCAGGGCGATATCATCATGGGCGGCATTTCGGGCTTCCGCAAAATCACTACCGCCGCAGGCGAAACAGCCCGACCTGTCGCTCAAAAACAAGAAGAAAAAGAAACGTCCGAGCGTCTCTATTTCCGCCGCTTGCGGACTATCAGTCCTACCTTGGAGACGGTGTACGGCGAGGGCGCGCAGCATGGCGGCGACTCCACGGACAAAGCGCCGATAACCTTGCCCGCGGACATCTACTCGCTGAAGGTGGAGTTTGCGGGCGACAATCCCTTGGCGGACAACGTGCGTTTCTCCACGAGGCTGTGGCCCGCCGAGCAGGACTTCTCGGAGTTTACTAATTCCTTCGAACGTGAGTTCACCGCCTTGCGGGCGGGCACCTACCGCTTGGATGTGCAGATGTTGGACGAGGGCGAGACCATCCTCACCGGGGAAGAAAACACCGCGCCCGTGGTGCGCAGTCTCTATATCACGGTCAGCCGCGCGTGGTACGCCTCGTGGTACGCTATCGTGGTCTATTGCCTGATTATCATTGCCTTTGCCTGCTACATCGCCTTCTCTATCCGCCGCCGTATCAATGCCAACAAACAACGCCTTGTGGAGGAGAAGAACCGCCAGTTGCAGGAGCAACAGGTACGTATCTTGCAGTTGGAGAACGACAAAGCCCAGTTCTCTCTTCGGCAGAAATCGCAGGAACTCAGCACCATGCTCCTCTCGGAGAACGCACGCAAAGAACTGACCAACGATGTCCTGCTCGATGTCAGACGAAGCCTCGACGCGCTCAATAGCAAGAACTACGACGACGCACGCTCAAGGATGATTACCTTGCAGAACAGACTGGCGAAGAACGCGGACGCCAATGTGGACTGGCAGCGCTTCGAGGACAACTACGACCTCGTGAATGACCGGTTTATCCAACGCCTCAAGCAGAACTTCCCGTGGATGAACAAGCAGGAACGCCGCCTCGCGGTCTATATCCGTATGGGACTGACTTCCAAGGAGATAGCACCCCTGATGAACCTCTCCACCCGCGGCGTGGACATGATGCGCTACAGAATGCGCGAGAAGATGGAACTGCCCGCACACACCAACCTGAAACAGTTCTTCAACGACCTCCCCGAATAGCCCCGCCCATCATGGCTCTTCCATGAACGTGTGATAATACCTGCGGACGGTGTCTTTGTTCACTTTCAGGATGTCGCCTATTTTGGTGAAGGACACCCCTTCCGTGCGCAGGTCGCGTATCAGTCTCTCTTTGCGGTGGAGTTTGTAGGTCGTCTGGGCGGACTGTCTGCCTTTCGGTCTGCCTAACTGCACCCCTTCGGCTTTCTTCCGCGCCAAGGCCTCTTTCGTCCGCTGGCTGATGAGGTTGCGCTCTATCTCTGCCGACAGCCCGAACGCGAACGCCAGCACTTTGCTTTGGATATCGTCGCCCAGCCGATAGTTGTCTTTTATCGTCCATACCTTGCACTCTTTGGTCATGCAGATATTCAGTATCTCCATAATCATAAAGAGGTTGCGCCCGAGGCGGCTCAGTTCCGAGCAGATAATCACATCACCTTTCACCGCTTTCTTGAGCAGTTTCCCCAACTCTCGTTTGTTGTAACTCTTGGTGCCGCTGATAGTCTCTTCTATCCAGCCGTCTATGTGCAGGTTGTTGCCTGTGCAGAACTTCTCAATCTCAAATCGCTGGTTCTCAACCGTCTGCCTGTCGGAACTTACGCGAATGTAGCCATATGTCATATTGATATCTATTTTGTTGCTGAAAAAACAGGGACCACCAAAATCCATACAAAAATACCCGAGAATGAAAATAACTGATACGAACGGAGGGATACCGGGGCTTCCAAAATGCATACAAAAATACCCAAATTATCTTTTCGCAGCAAACAATTCCCCCGAAAACCCGCTTTTTCACTACGCTCCTCTGCCATACCTATGTCAATCAGGTTCACCGGTAAAAGCCTGTGTTGATTAAGAGAAAAAGTTTGTATAGATTTGG
>JBJECJ010000050.1:0-12046 GCA_051870955.1 Paludibacteraceae bacterium
ACGCTGTGTTATATCGCCCCTTCGGGGCTTTGGGTTAGGTTCTATATCATAGGGGCAAGCCCCTACGCTGTGTTGTATCGCCCCTTCGGGGCTTTGGGTTAGGTTCTATATCAATACTTTCACTTAACCTTTAACATGTCTATATAGATAAAGACTTTCGCTTAACCTTAATATATTTAGGAGGTAGGAAAATGTTATCTGCCCGCGTACATAGCCTTTCTGTTTACCCCCCCCCATGGGGCGAATGCGTATTTTTGCAATATAAGTACTCTCTTCGGGGCATTGAGCAGTATGTGTAATAACAAGACTATCTAACAGCAATGTTGGATAGTCTTTGTTGGTCTTATGGGACGGAAAGGGCTGAAAATAAGGGCGTTTGACGCAAAAAATCAAGATTTGTCTATATGGTATGTGGGAAAAAATCCGTAATTTTGCAGCGAAAACGGAAGGATAAATCAAGAAGACCTTGCTTCGGGCTATGCCCTCACAGAGAAACCGCAGCATGAGACGGAGAAAGCGAACTGAGAATCCGTAGCATGAGACGGAGAAAGCGAACGAGGGGTTTGCGCCGACAAGCGCAGAGCACCAAGCAAAAAGACTTTGGGAAAACCAAGATTCATCACTATATACGAACCATTAAACAATAAAGTTATTATGAAACGATTATCCTTCTTTATGGGCATGCTTTTGTTTGTCAGCATGGGCATGTTCGCGTCTCCTCGGAGCGTGAGCGAGGCAGAGGCGTTGGCGGCAGATTTTCTGCAGCAGCGCCCTGCTTTGTCCTCTCCATCGGGCGCAAGTCGCGTAGTGAGTGCAGACGCATTGACGCTGGCGCACACGCACCTGCAAAGCGACGCAACGACCCCTGCGGTGTATGTTTTCAGCCGCGCAGACGAGGGGTTTGTGTTGGTATCGGCGGACGACCGGAGTCGGTCGATATTGGGTTATGCCGACGAGGGTGTCTTCCGCACGGAGGATATTCCCGCGAACGTGCGTTTCTGGTTAGACATGTACTCGCACGAGATTGAGCGCGCGGGCAAGTCGGTTGCTTCGGGGGCTGTAACGAGCCGTTCGGAGACCGCGACGACCTACACGGCGGTGAGCCCGCTGTGCAGCGCGACATGGGACCAAGATGCGCCTTACAACAACCTATGCCCGACCAAGGACGACGAGCGTTGCGTTACGGGTTGCGTGGCGACCGCCGCAGCGCAGGTGATGTATGCGAACAAGTGGCCTACGAAAGGTACGGGTTCGCACTCGTACACATGGAACGGTCAGACGCTGAGTGCGGACTTTGGCAACACGACGTATCAGTGGAGCAACATGCTGGATGACTACAGCGGCTCTTCGACCACAGCACAGCAGACCGCCGTGGCGACGCTGATGTACCACTGCGGCGTGGCATGCGAGATGGAGTATGGCACCAGTTCCGAGGGCGGCAGCGCGGCGAATACATCCCGGATGGCGCAAGCCCTCAACACCTATTTCGGGTACGATGCCGGAATAAAAGTGCTGCCGAAAGACTACATGGACGCAGACGTGATGCTGGACATGATGGCAGCCGACCTGCAAGCGGGGCATACTATTCTGATGAGCGGTCGCACGGTGAACGACGAAGGGCACGCGTTTGTGTGCGACGGTATTCAGTCGAACGGCTACCTGCATATCAACTGGGGTTGGGGCGGCTACTGCGACGGCTATTTTGCGCTGTCGGCATTGGAGCCCGCGGACCAAGGGATAGGCGGCGCAAGCAGCGGATATGCCTTCACGGAGTATGTGAGCGCGTTCACGAACATCAAACCCGATGAGGGCGGCAAAGGTGTCGTAACCGTTACGGCAGACGACATCACATGGACATCGGATGCGCAGTTAGCCAAGACCTCGCCGATATATTTCCAGATAGACCGTTTCAGCAACGAGGGCGCATGCAATGTGGACGGTTATTACGGTTTTGCTATCTATCAAGACGGCAATGTGGTGTCTTCTCCTGTGAGCAACTACATGGGCGGTACATTACTCCCCGGCTACCACTTCACCTACAGTCAGTCGACGAGCGTGCTGGTAGGGGATTTGCCCGACGGTCAATATGAGTTGTCGGTAGGTATCTCGCAGGATGCGACCTACTGGCCGTTCTACGTAGCGGGCGTGGGCGAGAAACGCTTCCCGTTCGTGATACAAAACGGGTATATCTATCAAGGGACGGAGGTGCCGACTGACACCGCCGGACTGACCATCCGCGTGCGCATTGGCGAAGACTGCACGATGGATGTCAGCAACGGTGTATGGCTATGGTGGTGGGACGGCACCAACAGTGCGTGCGCCGCTACCACCTATGCCGACGGCTGGTACACAGCCACCTTGCAACCTGAGACGACCCCAATCGGTTGTTTGGTAGTGAACAGGGATGTAACCGTGGACGGCTGGGGCGACGCTTCCACTAAATCCTTGGATTATCAAGGCATTACGGAAGATATATGCTTGCAGGTCGGTGCCATAGCCGACGGGACAATGTATGCTTCGCTTACCTCTGTGGACTGCGAGTCCGGAACAGAGGAGGAGATTACACCCTCGTTTGATTTTACACGCTTAGAGGTAGAGGACTGGAACTCAGTAGGCTTTGCTAACAATTTAGATATTCATATTGTAACTGAAGACTTTTCCAATACTGTCAACGGGTTCTTCGGTACAGATTTATACCTCTATGCTATTGCAAAATCCATGACATCCGTCGTGGGTACTTATGCGCTTAATCATAGTAGTAACTTTGGTCGTATTGTTAGTGGAGTCGTTCATTATGGTAAGGGTACCATGAAGGAAATATCCTTATCGAGCGGCTGTGTTACCATCTCGTTGGACGCAAATGGAGATTATCTGATTTCATACGAGTTGTATGATGAGGAGGGAACTCCATATATAGAAGAAGGTCGCACCATCTCTGTGGCAAAGACGAATAGTTACACCTACAATGCGGCAACAGACAATTGGGAACTCTACGCATTGCAGAACGAGTGTGTAACAGCAGCCCTATCGGCTTCGGGCATAAAGAGTCTGACGGAAAACCTTATGCATACGGATGTTACCACGATGTCGTACTTTGCAGAAGGCGTAGTGGATTATATGGTTAACGACTCCGCACAGATGGTGCAATATGGCACAGGACGCTTCTACATCTCCGACGACGGTACACGAAACAATGAGTACTATCTGTACAACACGAAATGGTTAGGCAACAGTAAGTTCACCGCTGAGAATGCAGGTCTCTTGCACCTCGGCGATACCGTTGTCGCTTTTGGTCCTGTACAGAACTACAAAGGCACGACCCCTGAGATGCAGAAAGGCTACGTATATGAGTATCGCCCGTATGTAGAACCACAGTACTCTGCACCGGAGGACCTGACGGCTACGACGGTGAACGGCTACGACTACACCTTCTCTTGGAGCGGCGGCGAGAAACCGGCACCCGTTTACATGTTGGAAGTGCTGTGCGACGAGGGCATTTACCATAGTTCTACTCTTTCGGAAACCAGCAAAACGGTTACTTTGGCGATAGAAGGTGCTTACACTTGGCGCGTGAGTGCCTGCGATTCGGCAGAGAACATTGTGGCTACTACGGAGGCTTTGGATAGCATTATGGCAACCAATGTGCCCGACTACGATGCGAAGAATCTGCAAATAGTCGTTAGCGACTCTACGATGACGGCTACTTGGGAGAGCCCCGCTAACCTCTTCTATATCTATGTATTCGCTGTGGATGGTGATGTATTAGAACAGAAGATAATAGGCCAAAAGTCCTACACATGGGCAGGCAGTGCCGGCACCTACTACTTCTATGTTCGGCCCGTGAACGATGAAATAACCATGTTTATCGGCACTGAGTGGACTTATCAGGAGTTTACCTTCTATGCCGAAGACCCTGCGCTGTATGCGCCCTACGATTTGCAAGTGGAGGCGACCTATGGCAAGATGGCATTCCGTTGGCAAGCCGACAAGGGTAGTCATTGGGTTGTGCAGTTGACATGGGAAGAAGAGGGGACAGAGTACCAACAGCCATTCTATACCAGCGAGACTGCGTTGACACTGAATGTCAGCGGAATGGCCAATATAGCCTTCCAATGGACAGTGGCGACCACAGACGAGAACTGGAACTTGCTGTCGGAGTATGTATCCGGTCCTGAGTTCGTAATGCCCGAGAATCCGTACCAGTTGCTGAACCTGCAAGCCGATAGTGAAGACGGGTACAACTACACCTTCACGTGGGAATATGCTTCGGAGCAGGCGCCGCAGTACCTTATTATTATAAAGGATGAAGCGGGCGAGGAAGTGGTACGTGAAGTGGTTGAAGGCACTACTTTTGCTCATCGCTTCAGTCAAAGCGGTATGTACCAATGGACGTTGTATGCTCTGGATGAAGAGGGGAACGGCTTAGGATTCAGCAACGGTCCTTCCTTTGAGGTAACTGCGCCTGACTTCTACTCCTATACCATCACCACCACGGTGCCCGAGGACTGCACGATGGACTTCAGCAACGGTATGTGGTACTACTGGTGGAACAATGAATATGGGTTAACAGGCTCCGTGCAAGCCCTGCCGAATAACGAAGGCAAGTATGTGGCGACCATAGAAGCCCCGTGCGAGTACATCGGTTGCCTTGTTGCGACTGCCGACCCATTCACCACCGATTGGGACAGTCTGCAACAGACCAGGAACTCGCCCACGCTCTATGGCGACGCTTGCTTGACGATAGGTCTGCATGATTGGGGAAAATACTGGTACTTGGACGCACGCCCGTGCGATGAGGATTTGACGCTGTTCGTTCCTGAGAACTTACAGGTGAACACCGGTGTCGGTACGGCAGAGTTCACATGGACTGCCACCGAGTACGAGCAGTTTGAGATACTGTTGAACCAAGTGGAGAGCCCCGATGTGGTGAGCCGTTACACCAAGTCTTCTCCCTACCTGGGTTTGATGTTCAACGCCAATGCCGTAGGACAATGGCAATGGCGTGTACGCGCACTGTCTAACAACAACGCACCGCTGACAGCGTTTGTAGAGGGACCTGAGTTTGAAATCAAAGAGAACCCGTATCTGCCTTACAACCTGAAAGCGACCACACAGGATAGCGCGACCTACTACCTCACATGGGAAGCAGACGTGCAAGCACCGCAGTACTATGTGCAAGCAGGCGACAGATTTGGAGCGTATGTTACCACCCAACCCGTGGAGGTTACCTTTGACCAAGAGGGCTATTATGCTTGGCGCGTTATTCCTTGCGACTCCGTAGGTGATTGGTTAGGGTTCGTCTATGGCGAGGATATCTATGTTCCCGCGCACGCAGTGCCGGATTACAGCATCAGCGACCTCCAAGTGCAGACAGTAGGTACTACCACTACGGCGACATGGAACAGCACTTGGGACAATTTCGCCGTATGGCTCTACGACCGAAGCACATGGGAGCGTATCAGCGTTTCTACCACTGCGAACACCTTTGCGCAATGGGAGAACCTTGATGCAGGCAACTACCAAGTGAATGTGATTCCGCTGGATAAGAGCGATGCGTATGTATGGGATAGCGAAGCGATTGTACAATTCACCGTAGAGGAGACTCCTGCGCCTACGCCGCAGTACACCCTCACCCTTGTGGCAGGCACCGGCGGCAGCGTAAACAGCTATATCAACGGCACTTACGATGCCGGTAGCGTACTGAACCTCGTAGCAACGCCTGAGGACGGCTATCGCTTCCAACAGTGGTCGGACGGTAACCTGCAAGCCGAGCGCACCATCGTGCTCATGCAAGACACGGTACTGAGCGCAGCATTTGAACTGATTCCGACGGTGGTTGAACACACCCTCACGGTAAATGCGGCTGTTGGCGGAACGACCAACCTGACAGGAACAATGACCTACGAAGACGGTGCAAAAGTAACGCTGATTGCAACTCCCGATGAGGCTTACACCTTCACGAAGTGGGAGTTTGAGGACAAGACAGAATCGACCGACAACCCGCTCTTCATCACTATGACGGGCGACATCACGGTAAGCCCTGTCTTCACCGAGAAGACCCCGGAGCCGACCTACACGCTGACCGTGAACAAGGAAGGACAAGGTACGGTTACCGTTGACCCGCAAGCAGACACCTACCAACGAGGCACTATCGTTACCCTGACGGCTACTCCTGCTGACGGCTGGCGTTTCGTGCAATGGTCTGACGGCGACAAGGGGGCAACGCACCGGATAGTGATTACACAAGACACGGTTGTTACCGCTACCTTCGAAGAGATACCCGAACCTGTTTATTACACGCTGACCGTAAACAAGGAAGGAGAAGGCACTGTTACCGTTGTGCCGCAGCAAGACCAGTACGAGGCAGGCACGACCGTTACCTTGAAGGCAACACCCGCAGAAGGATGGCACTTCAAGCAATGGGAAGACGGCACGACCAACGCTACCCGCACCATCAAAATGACCGAGGACATGACTGTTACTGCAACCTTCGAGGAGGACACTCCCGAACCTACCTACTACACGCTGACCGTGAACAAGGAAGGACAAGGTACGGTTACCGTTGTGCCGGAGCAGGACAAGTATGAGCTCAACACAACCGTTGCACTGATCGCAGCACCCGAAGAGGGGTGGCACTTCAAGCAATGGGAAGACGGCACGACCAACGCTACCCGCACCATCAAGATGACCGAGGACATGACTGTTACTGCAACCTTCGAGGAGGACACTCCCGAACCTACCTACTACACGCTGACCGTGAACAAGGAAGGACAGGGTACGGTTACCGTTGACCCGCAGCAAGACAAGTACGAAGCAGGCACGACCGTTACCTTGAAGGCAGAACCCGCAGAGGGATGGCTCTTCAAGCAATGGGAGGACGGCACGACCAACGCTACCCGCACGCTCACCATGACTGAGGACAAGACCGTTACTGCTACCTTCGTGGAAGACACTCCCGAACCGACCTACTACACGCTGACCGTGAACAAGGAAGGACAGGGTACGGTAACCGTTGTGCCGCAGCAAGACAAGTACGAGGCAGGCACGACCGTTACCTTGAAGGCAGAACCCGCAGAGGGATGGCTCTTCAAGCAATGGGAGGACGGCACGACCAACGCTACCCGCACGCTCACCATGACCGAGGACAAGACCGTTACCGCTACCTTCGCAGAGATACCTGTTTACGCCGTAACAGACCTGAGTATCACGGTAACGACCTCCAGCGCTACCGCGACATGGAAGAGCGAGGCACCGCTGTTTGAGGTTATCATCACCAACAACAAGGGCGAAGAGCAGGCGGCTGATACCATCGCAGAGAAGACTTACCTCTTCAAAGGCAAGGCGGGCAAGAAGTACACCATTGCCGTTCGCCCGATGGACAGCGACCGCAAGACCTATCTCGACGACGCTGTTACCAAAGACTTCACCTTGGAGCGCCTCTATAGCGTCTTCATCTCCGCTGGAACAGGCGGTAGCGTGAACGACGACGAGGTGAACGGAGACGAGTATGTCTATGGCACCAAACTGACCATCATCGCTACGCCGAAAGAGGGCTACCGCTTCAAGAAATGGTCTGACGACGACACGGCTGCCACTCGCGAGATTACCGTTACGGAAGACATCGCGCTCGAGGCTACCTTCCAGCGCATACCTTCCTACACCGTAACCATCTACGAGGTGCAAGGCGGTACCACTGACCCCGCACCGGATACCTACACCTTGTTGGAGAACGAGAGCATGACCATCACGGCTGTTCCGAATGACGGATTTGTCTTCACACGCTGGAACGTGAACGGCGAAGAAGAGACCGCTAATCCATTCGTTATCACAGCCATTGCTACCGACTACAACATCGAGCCTATCTTCACCAACGAAGAGATGGGTACCGAGCAGACGACCTTGCAACCCGTTGCAGAGAAGTTTATCCAAAACGGACACCTCTACATCCGTCGCGGCGAGACGCTCTACGATGCACAAGGACATATCACTTCCAACAAATAACGCACAGCAATACATCCCGATTGCACAATCGGGATGTATTGTCCTAAGCACACTCATTCAAACCGATATATCAATCTTCTAACAACTTACAGATTATGAAAAAACACATTGTATGGCTGGCTGCCCTTGCGATAGCATTGGTCGGCTGCAAAAAAGAGCAATCCGAGTTGTCGCTGGACAACATCAAGGATGTGGCTACGGTCAGTGGCTATGTGTCCTACAGCACGGGACAGCAAGCGACCGAAGGCAACTACACGACGGAGATAATGGTTCCCGCAGTAGGGCGCACGGTTTATGTGGATATTCCCTACTCTTCCTACAAGGCAGGGGCAACGGGGACAAAGACCTTCTCCACCGTGGTGGACTCGATGGGAAACTATGCGTTCTCTATCCCCGTACCCGCAGTAGGTGTGGACGGTGCTACCCTGCGTTTCGAGGAGTTCTCCGCAGAGCAGTCGTTGTATCAACGTATGGAAGAGGGGCAACCCGTCTTCGAGACACGCATGTGTAAGTTTACGCTTGTGCCTCCTGCCGATGTGCTGCCGCGCACGCTCAAGCCGGAGCACTATATCGTGAAAGCCTTGTGCTACGACCGCGAAGAGATAGACATGAAAGACTATGCCGAGACTGCCGTGGTCTCCGGTTCGCTGCTCCTTCCCTATGAGGCAGGCTTCCGTTCCGGCGCGTACAAAGCAGCCGCCGACTGCCACTTTGAGATAACCATCGTCGATGGAGAAGATTATGCGGACTACCTCGCGGCTGTGGCAGAGGGTCTTAGCCCCAAAGCCCCGACAGAGTTCACCTACGGCACCGCAACCGACGCCCAAGGTGCTTTCACGCTCAACCTGCCCATCAAGAACCTGAAGAAAGGCTTCCGCGTGGTCAATGCAAGCGTTACCCCCAAAGCCGAGGGCGCATTCACCCACTATGTTGACCTCGCAGGAAACACGGAGAAACTGAGCGGCGTATATCGCCTGCGCGAAGATTTGAGTTTGTTCAATGTGGAAGAGGTGGTAGAAGGCGTTGCCTGCCACATCGGTGCCCGTCCTTTGGAGTTCAAACCCGGCTACAACAACGACATCACCCCCGCACAGGAACCCGCCACATGGGAACGCGACTTGGCAGGATGGGTCTTTGCTGAGCAACGCTATAGCAACCTGACCGCCTCCGCGACCCTCACCGGTAGCGTGGCTGTGGCACGAGAGACCGCGTTCGGCGTCGGAGACTATGCGACCTCGCCGCAAACGGTTACTATCCACCGTGAGAACCCGCCCTACAACGAAGATTTTGTGGTGCTGACCAAGGCGGACGGCACTTTCCAACTGACCATCCCGACGGAGGAGCAAGACGTCAACCCGGGCGGGACATGGTCTGCCATACTCAAACAGCCCAACACCATCGCTTTCACGCACTACACCGCCGAGGGCAAGCAACTCATTCTGAAAGAGGGAAATTACAACGAGACAGCCCATATAGGTGCCGCAGACGCGACATGGAACGAGTTGGGCAAGTACTACTACGCTTTCGCGCCTGCCAACACCATCGACACTTGGTGCGAGAACTTGGCAGGATGGGTAGTGGTGCCTAACTACGAAGAGACGGCAACCGTCAAGGCGAAGTTGCTTTTCGCTGTGGAGACAGGCTACTGCGTCGGAAAGCGTAGCGGGGCGAACTTACGCGCACAACTGACGGTTACTTATGGTTCGACTGACTATACCTTCGTCGCACCCGTGGCTACCGACGGTACCTTCCAAGTGAACATTCCTGTGAAGACCGTCAACAGCACCATGACCGCCGACGACATCACACTGTTTGACCAAAAGGTGGATAACTTCAAGCACTACCTGAGCAATAAGACCGAAATCTTGGAAGGCAACTACACGCAGAAAAGAAAGGTAGAAACCGTCGGCGGCGCATGGAACAACAAGTGGACCATCTACTACGACTTCACCCCCGCCTCCGCGGCTACCGAATACGAGTCCGAACTCCTCGGATGGCTAATCGTGCCCGAGGGCTACACCACCGAGACGTGGACTTCCGTCATCAACATGCCCGTAGAGACAGGCTTCTGGGTAGGCGATTACGAGCCCTTGGCACGCAAGAAAGTGCGCGTAAACTACTACATGGCGGGCGAGACCTACCACGCTATCGTGCTCACCGACGCCAACGGTGTCGTTACCTGCCCCATCTACATGCAGTACGGCATTGAGACCCCGAACATCACCATTGAAATCTTCGAGAAAGAGATGGTGCACAAGTTCAATCCGAAAGACGCAGCCGCAACGACCACGCTCCAAGGAACATACGAGGTACGTGCACGCATTCCCGAGACTGCCGCTTGGAACGCAGAGCGGAACTACTACATGCAGTTCATACCCGACGCAAGTGTCAACCAGACGCTCCTCAGTTGGACGAACGACATCGCTGAGTGGTACAAAATCCAAGACAAGAAAGCCACGGCAAAGATTAAACTCTACGCCCAGAAAGCCGTAGAGACGACCGCCAGCAACAACCACGAGCCCGGTTGGAGCAACGCCGACAAGGTGAAAGCTACCATCCGTATCTACAACCCCAAGACGGGTGAAACGGTAACCGTCAAGCGGCAAGTGGCAGGACGAAACATCACCTTCGACTTCCCCCTCAACCACGACATCGAGGCGGGCTCCACGGAACTGAGATTCACCGTCAACCTCGAGAGCGAGACCGGAAACACCACGGCGTTCAACCACTATAAGAACCCGTCGGAAAACACCGTCGAAGTGCTCTATGGCAACTACGAGAACGCAGGCAACCTCTACAACGAACCGGCTACCGCGGAAGGTACTTCCACCAAGTCCTTCGAATTGAAGCAATCCGCCAAAATGCTCTTCTACTACTACGAGAGCGGTATCAAAACCATGCCGGCAGGATACGCTTGGGATGTCTCGGAGGAGATTTAAGGACACCCTTTTATGAATTGTAAACATAACTAAATCATGCAGTTATGAAACGAATACTATCTTTGGCGCTGTCGCTCGTTGTAGCGACAGCAGCCTTCGCACAAGGCGAGACCAAACCGCAACGAGAGAAGAAGCAACTGAAAGACTACAGCGAATACCTCCCCAAAGCGGGCGACGTAGCCATCGGCTTCTCCCTCAACCCCTTGGCGAACTTTGTGGGGAACATGTTCAATGGCAACGAATGGAATATCCTCGAAAACCTCGCAGGAGAGCCCATGCTCTGCCCCACACCCGACATCGCGTCCATCATGGCAAAGTACATGCTCACTGACCAACTGGGGCTCAAGGTCAACCTCGGCTTTGGCTGCAACATCTACTCCCGAAACGGCTACATCGTGGACGAAGCGGCAGTGCTGATGAACCCCCTCAGCGAAGCGAAGGTCATCGACACCTACAAGGTGAACAAACTCTCCGGTAGCATTGCGCTCGGCGTGGAGTACCACGTCGGCAAACAACTGCCCGTGCAGGGAGTCTTCGGAGCAGGACTGCTCTATGCCGTCGGACACGAGACGCACCGATACAAGTACGGCAATGCCATCACCGAACTGAACCAAACCCCTGCCTATAATTACGATGTATTCCAAAGCACTACGGTGTTTAGAGACCTCTACTACATGCAGGGGCGCGTCCTCTCCGACCAGGCAGAGGACCTCATCCATCGCGTCGGGGCATACGCTTCCGTTGGTATCGAGTGGTTTGTTGCACCGAGGATTTCCTTGGGAGCGAACGTGAACCTCAACATCTGCTACACCCTGAACCCCGCGCGGGCAACCATCTACGAAGGATGGAACCCCCTAACCTCGCAGGTAGAGCAGTACACCGAACTCGTCGCACCCGCGAGCCACGGATTCACTTTCTCCACGGACAATATCGGAGCAAACCTGTTGATGAACTTCTATTTCTAAGCACACATCGCTAACCGCGAGACAGCCTGACAACGCCGACTTGTCGGGCTGTCTCTTTTTATGCGCTGCTCCGTCGCCACCTCCACCGGCTCACCAGTAAAAGCCTGTGTTGATTAAGAGAAAATCATGTTCATTCTAAAG
>JBJECJ010000051.1:0-9781 GCA_051870955.1 Paludibacteraceae bacterium
AACGTTATTTAACGATTTATAAATTTAATGCGAAATTTATCGCAACAGTACTAATATAACATATACAATGATGAAAACAATGAGAAGTTCAATTGACACAAAAGACCATACGGAGTATAGAATACTAGATGGTGAATATATGGGCAAAGGTCCATTTGCCCTTTTTGTTATCAAACATTACGCTGAGATACATCCGCAAAAAACATTTGAAGAGTATTGTCGGATATTCAATCCATTAAGGGGAGGGAAAAAGTATCCCTGTATTGAAAGAATAGAAAAAGCCACTAGGAAGAGGTATTTTGTTGATGACCCGATAAAAAGTGCTGACAATGTGGTATTTGTTGTTGATAGAGACTGGGCTATAACAAATATTCAGCCAGTTATAGATTTTGCGAATAGTCAAGGGTACAATGTGGAGCAACGTTCTCCATATCTCATGTAGTTGTCAAGTAAGAGTGCAGTCTTCCCCGTACAATTCCTATACAATAAATAGAAGAAGGAGCAGAGCAGAAGCCTGCTCAGATAGAACAGACGACCTTACGAGATTGACAAAAACAATGAGTTTGGAAAAGGTACCCCTATAAAAGGACGACACCCGATAGTTTGACTTGCGTCAGGGACTACCGGGGATTCCGCTGCAAAAGTACTGCTTTTTTTTGATATACACAAATTTTTGAAGAAAAAATGATGCTATGAAAGACATATGGAACGAGATATGTGCTGATTTGCAAGACTGTATCAAACGTGATGTCTTGGAAAAGGAATACGAAGAGACTATTGCAAATTGTATGAGACTCCTTAAGTGGAGAAAGTTTGATGGGGAAATAATCACCCAATATCCGATACAAGTTGGGCATGAAACGAAGTTAGCGGATATTGTGCTTTCGTCTAATGGGGTAGAACAATTTGTGATTGAAGTAAAGCGCCCGAGCCATACGATACAAGAGGAAGACAAGAAACAACTATTGTCATATATGCGTATGCTCAAGCACCCCGTTAAATTTGGTATCTATATCGGTGAGAACATACGACTCTTTTATGATGATTTAACTTCTGAACCAACGGAGATTTGCACTATCGCCATATCAGAAGATGACCCCAATGGCATTAAGTTTGTGGAATTATGTCATAAAGACAATTATACACCCCAAGCCATATTAGACTTTTACGAGGATATAAAACGTAAGCAGGCGGAAGAACAAGAGAAAAAAGATACTGTTGCAAAAATTCTTAATGATAGGGAAGGAGAAGGTTTTAGAGAACTATTGAGGGAAAAATTATTAATAGAAGGACATGCTGATGAATGGATTGATGATGTGTTCGGTCAATTTAGGATAATGGTCTCATCTACTATCGTTCCACAGTCTGCAACGACAAAAGTAGCGGAAATTTCTTATACTAAGGCACCTATCAATTACGGAGAAAAAGATAATACAAAGTATAATATCTTTGGATTGAGAAATTTATCAAAGGGAAAATTTGTGCACGCAGTTATCAAGCATTATGTACAGCAATACCCCATGACGTACAATGATTATGTGCATGTATTCAATCAAAAAGGGAATCGCGCTACTATTAAACTTTTGGCAGAGGTTAAAGACCCTATAAGATACCTAATGCAACAAGAATATCACTTACTGAGTGTAGATAGAAAACTTTTTGTTGTAAGTACGCAATGGACAAAAACAAACATCCAGTTTATAGAAGAGTTTGCGCTACAACAAGGCTATTCTTTCACCACTACCTAATCATATATTACCTATTACTTATTACTTATTACATTAACCCATGTTTTTTGACGAATTAGCTTTATCGGACGGGGTGCTGGATGCGCTGTGGGACATGCACTTCGACACCTGCACGCCCGTGCAAGAACAGACCATACCCATCATCCTGCGAGGCAAGGATGTGATTTCTTGTGCGCAGACGGGTACGGGCAAGACGGCGGCGTATATCCTGCCGCTGCTCACCAACTTAGAGTACGACAACCACGACCCGAACAAACTGAACGCCATCATCATGGCACCCACGCGCGAGTTGGCGCAGCAGATTGACCAGCAGATGGAGGGCTTCGGGTTCTATGTGCCGTTCTCGTCCGTAGCGATATACGGCGGCAACGACGGCGGGGCGTGGGGCACGCAGGTAGCAGGCTTGCAGCGCGGCGCGGACATCGTCATTGCCACACCCGGACGGCTCCTGAGCCAGATGAACATCTACGACATTGACTTCTCCGGCGTGAAATACTTTATCTTAGACGAGGCAGACCGCATGCTCGACATGGGTTTCTACGACGATATCATGACCGTGGTGAAGCGGCTGCCCAAAGACCGGCAGACCATCATGTTCTCCGCGACCATGCCGCCGAAGATTCGCGAGATGGCGAAAGCCATCATGCACGACCCCGAGGAGGTGCAGATAGCCGTCTCGCGCCCGCCCGAGACCATCCACCAGCAAGCGGTGCGGCTCTACGAACCGCAGAAGACCGCGATGGTGGTGGAACTGCTGAAAGGCAGGAACCTCAAGAAAGTGATACTCTTCGTGGGCAAGAAGCAGAAAGTGCGCGACCTGACCCGCGCGTTGCGGCAGCACAAGATAGAGGCGCGGGCGATGTACTCTGACCTTGAGCAGAAAGAGCGCGACGAGGCGATGCTCGATTTCCGCAACGGCAAGGTGGACGTGCTGGTGGCGACGGACATCGTCTCGCGCGGCATAGACGTGGACGATATCCCGTTGGTTATCAACTACGATGTGCCCCGCGACGTGGAGGACTACGTGCACCGTATCGGGCGCACGGCGCGTGCAGAGAACTCAGGCGAGTCGGTTACGCTGGTCAGCCCGAACGACGCGCAAGCGTTCCGTCGCATTGAGCAGTTCCTGAAGAAGACGATAGACCAAATCCCCCTCCCCGAGTCCTTGGGCGCCGCCCCCACGGATGCCGACTACGCCGCCCGCGGCAGCAGAGGCGGTGGGCACGGTAACGGACGCGACGGACGTAGAGGACACGGCGGACACGGCTCCCGCAACAGCAGAGGCGGGAAAGGCGGGCACGGCGGACGCTCCAAAAGAGACGGAAAGGGCGGCAGCAAGTCTCACGGGAAGGATGCAGGGACGGGAGAATCTTAACAATCGTATATTTTTGGGGGAGGATTACCCTGCTGACGACCCGCGACCGACCCGCGGTAGACCCGCGAAAAACACCCGATAGGGTAACGATGGAGCAAATCTTAACAATCGTACCATTTTGGGGGACTACAACCTATTCCTTCTCTGCATTGCATTGTGCGCCAAAGTAGTTCGTGCCAAACTATCCGTCCGCGACACGCCTGTGTCCTCGGCGGGTTGGTGTTGTGTTAGTAGTGCATGGTGAAATTGGCTGTTATGAGGTCTCAAAAAGACACATTACATAGGAAAAACACATTTTTTAATGAAATAATTTGCTTATATCAAAAAAAAGCAGTACTTTTGGAGATAAAATCAACGCCAAGAGTTGCAGCAAGAAGTAGAGAAATTGAAACAATAGATAGTATATTGAATTATGAAAAAGTTATCTTTTGTGCTATACATAGGAGGCTTGTTGGGCGCTTGTTTGTTATCGCAGGGGTGTACGTGGGGGCTTCATACGGAACAAAGTATATACGTCATTCAGCCATATGATAGCACTATATTGCAAAAAGTATGCGTTGAAAGCGCTACATACGATAAGAGGGATGATAGACATTATTCCACAGAAAAGTATAGCATTCCTACTTATCCTAAAGCGTATGAAGATGCGCCATTATTCACAGAAATGGATTATGCAGGCGGTGATTTTGAGGGAACGGTTTATGATGTATGCGAGTTGGCAACTAAACAAAAATACATTGCGTTGCACGATGGATATTACATTGCCTATCCCTATACAAAATTGAGTATTTTGACAACTTTCTTGGATGTAGAATGGGAACGGTTATGCGATGTTGATTTAGATACGATAAACCCCATTTCATTTTATCAATATGACCCATTTAATTGTCCTTATAAAAAAGTGTACGTTGTAGAAGAAAGCCTCATTGCAAAATTGTCTAAGAAATCTACTCTTCGTTTTCGGAAATGTAATAAAGAGGAAGTTACTATTTCGGATGCCGTAAAGGTAATTAACATGCTGATTGATGAGGGAAAGTTGGATGAATGTTGCCAAAGCGTTGGTTTAGTAGTTAAGTAAGTTATTAAACATTATACATGGCTCTTAAATAAACCCAAACAATAACCTCGTACAAAATAGTAGTCGAAGTGTAACTATTAACATTAATGGAAAATAAACATTATGAAAAGTATTGGCAAATTTCTTTTTTTAAGCATTCTCTTTGTGGGATTATGTGGAAGATACGGAGGATTCTCCTTATCGTGGATGTAATTACAAATACGATGCCAGCATGTCATACAGCAACAAGAAGTGCTTTGTTTATCAAATCACCGTAGAATAAACACACAATAGATATAAAAATAACATCCATAACTTTGCAGCGCGCTGCATTGTTATGGATTTTTTATTGGTATATTTTCGGGGCTTATTGGTGGCGGATGCGCCACTCGTTGGGGTAGAGGTTGTTCAGGCGGTTGCCTACGTTCTTCGCGAAGCCGAGGGGTACATTCTCGTAGGTCAGCAGGAGCACACCCATCGGGGCGTTGGGCAGCACGAGGGCGGCGGTGCGCAGGTAGTCGAGCGCCTGCTCTCGGGTGAGTTCCACTTGGGGGAATGCCTCGCGGCGGAGGTCTTTCGCCATGCTTAGACTGTGTTGCGGCGCGATACGCTTGCCGCGCTCCTCGCCCAAGCCGAAGCCGGTGGATATACAGGTGAAGTGCGCTGCAAAGTAGTCAATCACCTCCTTGAACTTAGCGGGATAGGCAGTGGCGAAACGGTCGTTCTGCCGTATTGCCCAGTGGTCGGGGTGCTGCAGCCACGAGCGCATCTCTTTCTCGTACTCCGCGGGGAAGGCGGGGGATTTCTTCTTGTTGTTTTTCTCGGTGCGGAGCGCCTTGGCGGGTATGCCTGCCAGCCCTACGGGCCACGTACCGTGCTTGCGCAGGGCGGCGATATAGAAGCCTTCGCCTTTGGCGCGATGGGGGTAGAAATGGTACCCGACGGTGCCTTCCACGATACCCCATGTGTTGTCGTACTCTATCGGTAGCACCTCGGCACCGAGCGAGTCGGCTATCCATTCGGCGTTGCTTTCATCCTCCTCGCGGTTGAAAGTGCAGGTGCTGTATATGAGTATGCCGCCGGGTTTGAGCGCGTCCCATACGTCCATCAGGATACTGCGTTGCCGCTCGGCGCACATCCGCACATTCTTGAGGCTCCATTCCTCGCGCGAGGCGGGGTCTTTGCGGAACATCCCCTCGCCGGAGCAGGGAGCGTCCACCAAGATACAATCGAACATGCTCTCGCATTTCTCGCCGTACTCGGCAGGCGTGTTGTGGGTAACGACGGTGTTGCCGTTGCCCCATTTCTGTATGTTCTCCGAGAGGATGAAGACGCGTTGTCGCACCACTTCGTTGCTCAGCAGCAGCCCTTTGTCGCCCAGATACTCGCTGATGAGGGTGCTCTTGCCGCCCGGGGCAGCGCACAGGTCGAGCACGATGCTGTCTTGGGAGACGTACTGCTCGAGGACTTCCTGCACGAACATTGAACTTGCCTCCTGCACGTAGTAGCAGCCGGCGTGGAAGAGCGGGTCGAGCGTGAAAGGCGGGCGCTCCGCGAGGTAGTAGCCGTCGATATGCCACGGCACCTCCTCGGTATCGCAGGGGAAAGTCAGCACATCCATCTTGGTGTTCAGCCGTATGCTCGTAGGCGCATCGCCCTCCAGCGCACGAAACAAATCGTCCGCCTCGGCGCCTAACTGCGCACGCATACTGTCTATGAAATCCAAGGGAAGCACTGGTTCTTTAATTAGGAATTAGGAATTAGGAATTATGAATTATGAGGGCGGGGCGAGTCTAATTATGAATTATGAATTAAGAATTATGAGGGCGATGCTATTCTCAACTCTAATCTATCAACTCACAACACCAAACTTTCAACATTCGACACTACACTGCCAACTCTCAAAAAACGCCTGCAAAGGTACTGCTTTTTTTCGAGATATGCAAGTTTTTCTTTGTTTTTAGAACAAAGAGCCGATGAGGTTGACCAAGAACGCTACCACCCATGCGAGCAAGAGCGAGTTGAAGACGGTGAACCATGCCCAGCCTTTCCCCGCCTCGCGGCGCAGGGTGGCGATGGTGGCAATGCAAGGGAAGTAGAGCAGAGTGAAAAGCATGAAGCCGAAGGCGGTAACGGGCGTGAACGCCGCCGTAGCGATATCGCCGCCGTAGAGTATCGCCATCGTGGAGACGATAGCCTCCTTAGCAGGCAGCCCCGTCAGCAGGCAGACCGACATCTTCCAGTCGAAGCCCAGCGGGCTCAGTACGGGGGCTATTGCCTTGCCTATCATTGCGAGATAGGAGTTCTCAAGGTCGTTCACGTCTTGCGTGGGGAAGTACTCCAATGCCCAGATGATGATGGACGCCCATAGGATGACGGTGGAGATTTTCTGCAAGTAGTCTTTCACGCGCTCCCAGATATGCGCACCCGTGGCGCGCCATGTGGGCATGCGGAAAGCGGGCAACTCGTTGACGCTGTCGTCCGCCGGCTTGCGGAACCATTTCGTGTGCTTCATGATAAGCGCAAAGAGGATGGAAAGCCCGATACCGATTACGTACATCGAGAGCATCACGAGCGCTTTGTAGCGCACGAAGAACGTATCCACAAAGAGCATATACACCGGCAGGCGGGCAGAGCAGGACATGAAAGGCACCATGAGCATGGTCAGCGTGCGGTCTTTCGGATCTTTGATGTCGCGCGCCGCCATGATAGCCGGCACGTTGCAGCCGAAGCCGACCAGCATAGGCATGAACGAACGTCCGTGCAAGCCCACGCGGTGCATGATACCATCCATCAGGTATGCCATACGCGCCATGTAGCCGCTGTCTTCCATCAGGGAGATGAAGAAGAACATGATGATGATGTTCGGCAGGAAAGCGAGCACGGCACCTACTCCTTGTATCACACCGTCAATGAGCAGACTGCTCCACCACGCGGCGGGCATCAGCGTGGTGCACCATTCGCAGAGCGCGTCTATCCCCATCTGTATCCACTCCTGCGGGTAGGCTCCGAGGCTGAACGTGCATTGGAAGACCAAGAAGAGGATGAGTATCATCAGCGGGAAGCCTATCCACTTGTTGGTCAGTATCTTATCCACTTTCTCCAGCGTGGTCTGCTCTTGGTCGTCTGCCGCGTGGCGCAGACACTGGGTCAAGATACCGTGCACATACGCCTCGTAGGCGTCTTCATCCTTCAAGTCGCGCAGGTGATAAATCGGGTGTGCCGTAGAGAGCGGCTTGTGGACTGTCTCTTCCAGCAGGCGGATGACGCTATCCAAGCCCAAGCCCGTCTCCACGGATACCAACTCCAGAGGTACACCGATAAGCGTGCGCATCTGCTGTATATCCAGCGAGTGGTCGGTCTGCTGCAAGAGGTCGTAGCGGTTGAACGCCATCACTATCTTCTCGTGCTCATCTATGATATGCGGGGTGAGCATAAGGCTCTGCTCCAAGTGCATGCAGTCCACCACCTGCAAGATAACCGCAAAACTATGGGCATGCAGGTCGTCAAGGTTGTGTATCTCCGTCAGTTGCAGCGACATCTGCGCCGCGTCTATCATGGTCTGCAGCCGCTCGGTGAGCGCCGACTTACCGCTCTGCGGACTACCCACAACGGCTATTCGAGTAATGCTTGTTTCCTGTTTCATGTTTTCAATAGCAAAGACGCTGCAAAGTTAGTGCTTTTTTCTCACATATACAATACCTATGTATAGGTATTTGTTTTTTTATTGCGGGGAGCGGAGCGTTATCACTGTTATTTCTGCGGGGCAATTGACGCGGACGGGCAACGTGCACCCCACGCCGGAGTTGATATAGAGGGCTTGGCGTTTTTCGTCGGTTTGCTGTTTCTCTGCGTCTGTTTTCTCGCAGGCGGGATGGTAGTACCATCCTGCCGACTCTTGGAAGAGCAGTCCTGCAAGGGGATACCCGAAGATACGGAACTGTCCCGAATGGGTATGCCCGCTGAGTGTTAGCGGTATATTCGTGTGGTCTTGCACTTCTGCCCGCCAGTGCGTGGGGTCGTGGGAGAGGAGGATACGGAAGCCGCAGGTGTTAAGCATGGCAGCAGACAAGTCGCCGTGGTAGATAGAACGGAAGCCTTGTCCCTCACAAGAGCAGTTGTCCACGCCGAGGATAGTGAGTGTATCCATTGCGGGGAGGTCGCTTGCGGCTGACAGTCGCGGGCGGACAATGGTGAAAGAAGTATCGCGGAGGACTTGCCAGCGGAGGGAGTCCTGCTCGAAAGCGACTAACCGATTCACTTGCCGAAGTCGCTCCACGGTAGGTATATCGCGGTAAATCATCAAGTCGTGGTTTCCCAAGACGGAGAGGACGGCATCGCGGGCATGGAGTTGCTGCAAGATAGCGGTGTAGGGCAAGGCTTCTTCTACGCCGATGGTTACTATATCGCCCGTGAAACAAATCAAGTCGGGCGTTTGGGCATTGATAGCGTCCACGATACGTTGCAGCGCAGCAGGGCGGTCGGCGAACGTAGCAAGGTGCAAGTCGCTGATATGCACTATCTTGTAGCCGTCGAAGGCGGCAGGGAGCATAGGGTGGGTATAGGTAGCGGGCTTCACCTCTACTTGGTAGCGTCCCACCCAATAGCCGTAGGCAATGAGCGCCCAGCAAAAGAATGCCAAGAAAAGGGCAGCGTAGCCGAAAGGACGGAAAGGGGTGCGCTTGCGGGTAAGGAGGTATATCAATAGCCAGACTATGAGGTAGATACAACATACCAGCAGGCAAAGCAAGGCTGCGGCAAATAGTGCAAAGAACGGTGTCAAGAGGTTTAGGTCCATGCTAATTATGAATTATGAATTATGAGGGCATATGCTAATTAGTCTTTTACCCTTCGCCTTTTATCCTTGTTGCGGCTTGATGCCGAGCGTACCTTCCCGCCCCCTTACCCCCTCCCCTCCTTACAGGAGAGGCGGGGGAGTTGAAGATACACTTAATGTGATTTAATAATTATGAGGGCATGGTAATTATAAAGTAATCGTTCGGAGCGTAGCGGAGAAAAGAATTATTAGGGTGGGTTTCCTAATGCCTTATAGGAGTTGCGCTGCGTGGTTCTTGGTATCTACTTTGTCAATAATGCGCGTGATGATACCCTGCTCGTCAATCACGAAAGTCTTGCGCAAGGTGCCGAAAGAGGTCTTACCATACATCTTCTTCTCTCCCCATGCGCCAAAGGCTTGCAACATCTCGGTGGAGGGGTCGGAGAGCAGCGGGAAAGGCAATTCGTATTTGCTACGGAAATTGACGTGAGACTTCTGCGAATCTTTACTAACGCCATACACTTTGTAGCCATTCGCTAAGAAAGTGTGGTAGTTATCCCTTAGATTGCATGCCTCCGCTGTACAGCCCGGGGTGGAGTCTTTGGGATAGAAATAGAGGACAGTCTTGCTGCCGAGGATAGTCTCGTTTGTTACGAGGTTGCCGTCTTGGTCTTGTACGGCAAAGGAAGGAATAGGGTCGCCGAGGGTCATAGGAGTGGTAATTATAATTTACGATTTACGATTTACAAAATTATACGTATTGCCTTATTAAAGCGAGGAAGGAAGCGGTTGCTTCCTTCCTCGTGTGGTCCCACAAGGGCTTG
>JBJECJ010000051.1:9881-12022 GCA_051870955.1 Paludibacteraceae bacterium
TAAAGCGAGGAAGGAAGCGGTTGCTTCCTTCCTCGTGTGGTCCCACAAGGGCTTGAACCTTGGACCCCCTGATTATGAGTCAGGTGCTACTAACCAACTGAGCTATGAGACCAATATCTGTTTTATGAATTCTTTTTGCCTTAGTATAGTGTTGCTACCTCATCGGACGCTGCGTTGAGTTGTTCCTCTGTGAGTGCGGGTATGACGAGCGTGATACCTTCTTTTAGTTTGTCGGGGTTGGTAATCACGTCGCGGTTTGCTTCGTAGATGTACGTCCAGAGGTCGAAACGCATGTTGTAGTACTTGCGGGCGAGGCGTGCGAGGGTGGTGCCTTTGGTAACGACCACGGTGTCTAAAATAGCGGGCGTTTCTTCAACAATAGTCTCTGCCTCTTGTGCGGGCGTTTCTACTTTCGGTGTTTCCTCTGCCTGCTTTGTTTCTTCCGCTGTTGCTACTACATTTGCGGCTTGCACTTTGGCTTCCTGCTCTGCGCGGAGTGCCTGCTTGCGCTGTACGAACTCTGTCTCGGAGAGGAGCAGAATCTCTACTCGTCTGTTGGGCGTGTAAGCCGCCTTGCTGTTCTTTCCTACTATCTTCCCTGCTCCGTAAGCCAAGAGTCTGTCGGGGTTGATGGCGTACTCGGCAACGAGTTCTTTCTCTACGGCTTGCGCACGTTTGCGGCTCAAGATGTCGTTGGTGCGGTCGGAGCCTGTGTTATCGCAATGTCCGACGATGAGTGCGTACATCTTCTCGTCCGTTTGCAGTTGTGCTGCGGCTTGCTGGATGGCGATTAGTCCTTGGTCGCCGAGCGTAGCCTTGCCCGAAGCGAAGTAAACGAAGAAGCGATTGGCGGAAAGAACATCTTGTTCGGTTGCCACTACGATACGGTTGGTTTGCACGAGCGTGTCTTTGCGCACCAGCAACATGGTATCTTTCTCCGTCTTCAGCAATCCCTTGTCGATGATTTCACGCGCTACGTCTTCTGCGCTGACAGCCCCTTCGGCAGGCAGTCCTTCGGCTTTGCGTGCGAGTTGGGTCTCCTGTGCTCCGGATGTTACGTTGCGTTCGTGCGAGCGTTTCTGCGCATTGATTTTGTAGCGCAGAGAGAGCGTAACATCGATGATACCGTCATTATTCACACTGGCTCCACCGAAGCGTCCGTCTATATCATCGCGCGTGAAATAGTTGTACATTCCCCTGACACCCAATCCGACAGAGCGTCCGATGTTGAACTCCAAGTTAACGCCTACATTCACATAGGGGCAGAACTTGTATTCTCCGTTCAGCGAGAGGGGTTCTACACTGAGGGTCGTGTTCCTCTCCGGATAGTAGATTTCGTTGGTGTACCACGCCAATCCTCCTCCTGCGATGAGTTGGAGATTGAACAAGCGGTGTTGTGCGCGGGGTGCGAAACAACTCACGAGGTCTATCGGCAAGTACAATCCCGCTTTGTGCATCATACCTTTCAGCAGGGTTTCCGCCGCTTTGTCCTCCACGCCGGTAACCCGATACATGTCGAACATGTAGTTAAGTCCCAAGCCGACGTATGGTGTGAAGGTATATTCCACGCCCAATCCGACAGCGGGGTAGCCGATGGGGTGCTTCATCTCGGAGTTGAAATCTCCATCGAAAGAGTTGAAGCCGACATCTAAAATCAAAGACCAGTTAGAGAAGTGAGGAACTGCGTTTGCGTTTTCCTCTGCGTTCCACGGGTGCACACCTTTCGCTGTCTCTTGCGCTACGGCGACAGTATCCGTCTCTTGTGCGTACGCGAGGGTACACGTAAGAGATAGTGCCGCGATGGCGAAGATTTTGACAAGTTGTGTTCGCATATTAGACTTGGCGAAAGGGTGTAACTTTGAAAAACCGTGCAAAGATACTGCTTTTTTTTGGTTTGTGCAAATTTTTTTAGCGAAAAAGTTCAATAATTTTTATTTTTTGGTAGTTTGGGTGTTCGAGTGGGGGCGAAAAGCGTCTGTTTGTGTGGTGGTGAAGGGTGCGGGCGAGTCAGGAGAAGGTCAGTTAATAGTCTGCTCTTGTTGCCATCTTTTTGCCGTCCTTTTACCGTCTTTTTGCCGTCTTTTCTTCGAGTCGTTTTCGAGTCGTTTTCGAGATGTGCGGCTTATCCTCTCGTAAACGTC
>JBJECJ010000052.1:0-11747 GCA_051870955.1 Paludibacteraceae bacterium
AGTTGCACCTTCTTGCGGGCGGCGGTGAAGCCTGTCTGCACGTCGCCGGGCATGAGGACGGAGACGCAGATACCGTAGTCGCGCACCTCATTCTGCAAGGCAAGGGCAAAGGCATTGACGGCGGCTTTGCTGGCAGAGTAGAAACTCTGGTAGGGGATGGGGAGGATGGCTGCGACGCTGCTTGTGAAGATGATACGCCCTTGCCGGCGTTGGCGCATGTGGGGCAAGACCTGCTGCACCACCGCAACGGCGCCGGTGAAGTTCACGTCCATCTGTCGGCGCACATCCGCTATCGGCGTGCACTCGGCAGGACCGGAGATACCGAAGCCTGCATTGAGGATGAGGACATCGATATGGTCTGTGCGGCGCATGACCTCCGCCACCGCACTTTGCACACTCACCTCGTCGGTTACATCGCAAGGGATAGTGCCGCGGCGCGACAAGTTAAACACCTGATACCCTCGCTCGGCGAACAACTGCGCCGTCGCTTTTCCTATGCCCGAAGAGGCACCGGTGATGAGTAGAGTCTTCATATGTTTCCGTTCACTTGTGAATAAGGTAAACTCGAAATAATTTGTTGCACCAAAGTTGGTTAAACTGCGTTCGCAGCAGGGATTAACTTGTGCGTCTTGCAGGGCGGGGGTCGGGAGGGAGAATCTTAACAATAGTACATTTTGGGTGCAAGATTGCCTCCCTGACGACCCGCGACCGACCCGCGGGAGACCCGCGAAAAACACGCGACATTTTTGCAACGGGATAGCGACGATGGAATCTTAACAATCGTACTATTCCGGGGTATGAACAGACGGGGAGGACAAGTGTACTCCTTGGCGGAGGACACGGGCGATGATTTCCACCGCTTCGTCTATGACGGGCTCGGTGTGGGTCGCCATCAGGGTGGTGCGCAGCAGGCACTCTCCCTCCACGCAGGCGGGGGCGATGACGGGATTGACATACACGCCCTCTTCGAACATACGCTTGCCGTAGTAGAGCGTGTCCATCGTATGGTAGGTGAAGATAGGCACGATGGGCGTGGGTGCCTCGATGATACGCACTCCCGCCTGCAGCAAGCCTTTTTGGAAATAGCGCGCCATGCTCATCAGTCGCTCGGGGCGCTCGGGCTCTGCCTGCAAACGGCGCAACGCCTCCAGCGCCGTAGCCGCACTAGCGGGGGTAATGCCGGCAGAGAAGATGAACGGGCGCGACACGTGGCGGACATAATCTGCCACTCGGTGCGAGGTAAGCATACATCCGCCGATACTCGCCAGCGACTTGGAGAAGGTGAGCATGGTGATATCCACCTTGTCGGTCAGTCCGAAATAGTCGGCAGTGCCTCGTCCGCCGCGTCCCAGCACACCAAAGCCGTGTGCGTCGTCCACCATCACACGCGCGCCGTACTTCTCCGCCAACGCGCATATTTCCGGCAACTTGCATATATCGCCCCGCATGGAGAAGACGCCATCGGTAACAATCAGTATGCCCGCGGTGCGGGGGATGGTCTGTAGTTTCTTCTCCAAGTCGTCCATGTCGGAGTGGCGATAGCGGATGGTGTGGGCGTAGGTTAGGCGGCAAGCATCGTAGATACTGGCGTGGTTCTCGCGGTCGTTGAGGATATAGTCGTCTTTACCGCAGAGTGCGGAGATGATGGCGAGGTTGGTCTGGAAGCCTGTGGAGCAGGTCATTGCCTCTTCGTAGCCGGTGAAGTCCGCCAGCGCCTGCTCCAACTGCAAGTGCAGGTCAAGGGTGCCGTTGAGGAAGCGACTCCCGCTCACGCCAGAGCCGTAGCGGTCCAAAGCGCGATGTCCGGCGGCGATGACCTGCTCGTCTTCGGTGAAGCCCAGGTAGTTGTTGCTGCCGAGCATGATGACACGCTTGCCCTCCATCTGCACCACAGGGGCTTGGCGCGATTCCAATACGTGGAAATAGGGGTAGATGTCCAGTTGGCGGACTTTATCTAATACGTCGTAGTGGCATTTTTGAAAGATGTCCATAAGCGTTGCTAATTATGAATTTTGAATTATGAATTATGAGTGCCCATGCTCCGAATCCCAGTATCAAAATTCTCTCAATCTTAGTTCATAATGTTATGATTTAATTGCCTATTATTTAGATGATTAGGGTACAAGAAGCGAGAAGGGGCGAGTGCCGATTTGTACAGCACTCGCCCCTTCTACATAGGGAATTACCAATAATAGGGTATCTTACAATACATTCAGCCCTTTGAGAATCTCGGTGGTCTTGCGAACAGCCGCTTCGCTGTCTTTCAGGCGTGCAGCCTCAGCCTCAGTGAGTTTGAGTTCGAGCACCTTCTCAATACCGTTCTTGCCGATGATACAAGGTACGCCGATGGTGATGTCGGACATGCCGTACTCACCTTCGAGAGCAGCGGCGCAAGGAATCATCTTCTTCTGGTCTTTGATGATAGCCTCAGCCACACTTGCTGAAGCCGCACCCGGAGCCATCCATGCGCTGGTGCCGAGCAGACCGGTCAGCGTAGCGCCGCCTACCATGGTCGATTTCACTACCTCGTCAATCTGCTCCTGCGTCAGGAAGTTGCTAACGGGGATACCTTTGTAGGTCATGTAACTTACCAAAGGAATCATCGTGGTGTCGCCGTGACCACCGATAACGAAGCCCTCTACATCATTGGCATTGCAGCCGATAGCCTGGCTCAAGAAGTATTTGAGGCGTGCGCTGTCGAGAGCGCCACCCATACCAATCACGCGGTTGCGAGGCAGACCCAGCGCGTGGAGCGCAAGATAAGCCATGGGGTCCATAGGATTGGAAACGATGATGAGAATAGCGTTGGGCGAATAGGTCAGCACCTGATTAGCAACCGACTTGACGATACCTGCGTTGATACCAATCAACTCCTCGCGGGTCATACCCGGCTTACGGGGCATACCGCTGGTGATGATAACGACGTCAGAGTTAGCGGTCTTGCTGTAATCATTGGTTACACCCGTTACCACGGTGTCAAATCCCATCAGTTGAGCAGTCTGCATGATATCCATGGCTTTGCCCTCGGCAAAACCTTCCTTGATATCAATCAGACAAACTTCATTGGCTACTTCGTTTACTGCCAATACGTTAGCACAAGTGGCGCCTACATTTCCCGCGCCTACAACGGTTACTTTTGACATAATTGTATAGATTTAGAATGTTTATTCTTGATTTTCGACCGCAAAGGTACTGCTTTTTTCTGAGTCGTGCAAATAATTTTGCATTTTGTAATGTGAAATGTTCAAATCCGCGCTCCTGCAAGGTTCGTTATCCCCTCTGCAACGACAGCCTAAGGTCGGTTGAATCACCCACGAATCACCTATGAATCACCTATGAATCACCTAAGAATCACCTAAGATTGTCGGCTTGAAGTCTCGGGGGAGACAGGAGCCGGTGTTTTTCGGGAAACGGGGCGGGCGGGAGAGAGAGGCGATGTTTTTTGCGTTTTTGTTGTTTTTGGGGACATTTGCTTGCGTATTTCGGAAAAAAGCAGTAACTTTGCAGGCGGAAATTATCTAATTAAGAATTGAGAATTAAGAATTAAGAGAGCTGGGTGTTTGAAGACGGATACATAGAAGTTACGGGGGCTCGGGTGCATAACCTGAAGAATATCAGTGTGAAGATACCTCGTCATGCGCTGACGGTGATTACGGGTCTGTCGGGCAGCGGGAAGTCGTCGCTCGCCTTCGACACCATCTTCGCGGAGGGGCAGCGGCGGTATTTGGACACGTTCTCGTCGTATGCGCGAGGGTATATCGGGAACATGCAACGCCCTGACGTGGATAAGATAACGGGGTTGAGCCCCGTGATTTCCATTGACCAAAAGACCACGAGCCGCAACCCGCGTTCGACAGTGGGCACTATCACGGAGATATACGACTACCTGCGACTGCTCTATGCGCGCGCCGGCGAGGCACACTCGTACCTGACGGGGGAGAAGATGGTGCACTACACCGATGAGCAGATAATAGACCTGATTCGGCGGGAGTATGCAGGGAAGAAAGTGCTGCTGCTGGCGCCGTTGGTGAAGAACCGCAAAGGGCACTACAAGGAACTGTTCGACACGCTGCGGAAGAAAGGGTATCTGCATGTGCGGGTGGACGGCGAGGTGCAGGAGTTGCAACTCGGGATGAAGGTGGACCGATACAAGCAGCACACGATAGAGGTGGTGGTGGACAGGATTCTAATTAAGAATGAAGAATTAAGAATTAAGAGCGAGGATAGTATAGACCGCAGGCGAGACGCCTGCGCCCCCAGTGAAGCAGAGGAGTCGGAGGATATGGTGCGGCTGCGGCAGTCGGTGGATAAGGCGATGACGCAGGGCGACGGGGTGATGATGCTGTGTGAGCACGGGAGCAACAAGGTGCGCTATCTGTCGCGCAACCTGATGTGCCCCACGACGGGGCTTTCATATGCCGACCCTGCGCCGCATACGTTCTCGTTCAACAGTCCGCAGGGCTGGTGCCCGTGCTGCAAGGGACTTGGGCGGATAAGCGCGGTGCAAGGGCAAGAAACACTCTCCGATGAGATGCTGGAGGACGTGGTGCATGACGCAGACTGGTACGAGAAACTGGTGGCGCTGGCGAACACTACGGCTGCGGAGGATGAGGAGGTTCTCACCGCCGGCGAGACGCCCGCGACCCCAGAGGAGGGCGAGGAGCAGTGGACGGAGTGCCCCGTGTGCCACGGCAAGCGGCTGAACCAAGAGGCGCTGAGTTACAAGATAGCAGGATACAGCATCGCCGACTTGGCGGAGATGGATATAGAGGAGTTGGTGCAGACCGTGAAGAGCACCGCTTTCTCGTTGGACCACCTGTCTGCGACACAGTTGGCGGTGGCGGAGCCGATACTGAAAGAGATAGGCAAACGGTTAGAGTTCATGCAGGGCGTGGGGTTGAGTTACCTGTCGCTCAACCGCTCGTCGGACAGTCTGTCGGGCGGGGAGAGCCAGCGCATACGCCTCGCTACGCAGATAGGGTCGCGGTTGGTGAACGTGCTGTATATCCTTGACGAGCCGAGCATCGGACTTCACCAGCGCGACAACGAGCGGCTGATTCGGTCGCTGAAAGAGTTGCGCGACATGGGGAACTCGGTGATAGTGGTGGAGCACGACGAGCAGATGATGCGCGAGGCGGATTATATCGTGGACATCGGTCCGAAGGCGGGACGGTTAGGCGGCGAGGTGCTGTTTGCCGGTACGCCGGAGGAGTTGATGAAGACGGATACGCTGACGGGGAGGTATCTGAGGGATGAAGGAGCAAGGATTAAGGATGAAGGACTAAATAGTTCTGCTTCTCCTTTGGTGCGGCTCCCGATTGGTCGGGATAAAACTTCCGACCGCACCTCCATTACCGCGGGCGAGACGCCCGCGTCCCCGGTGGCAAGTCCTGCTATTGTGTTGCGGGGATGTCGGGGGAATAACTTGAAGGATGTTACGGTGGCGTTTCCGCTGGGGAAGATGATTGGCGTTACGGGGGTGAGCGGGAGCGGCAAATCGACACTTATCAATCAGACGCTCTACCCCATCCTGTCGCAGAAGTTCTACCGCTCGTTGCAGAAACCGCTTGCCTACGACAGCATAGAGGGGATAGAGCTGATAGACAAGGTGATTAACGTGGACCAGTCGCCTATCGGCAGGACACCGCGTTCAAACCCCGCCACGTACACGGGGGTGTTCAACAGCATTCGCGAGTTGTTCGCGCAACTGCCCGAGGCGAAGATTAGGGGCTGGAAGTCGGGGCGGTTCAGTTTTAACGCGAAAGGCGGGCGGTGCGAAGAGTGCGCGGGCAACGGCTACAAGACCATACAGATGCACTTCATGCCCGATGTGTATGTGCCCTGCGAGGCATGCGGGGGGCAACGTTACAATCGCGAGACGCTGGAAGTGCGGTTCAAGGGAAAGACGATAGCCGACGTGCTGGATATGACGGTGAATCAGGCGGTGGAGTTTTTTGAGAGTCAGCCGTATATCTTGCGGAAGATAAAGACGATACAGGACGTGGGATTGGGCTATATCAAGTTGGGGCAGTCGTCCACCTCGCTGTCGGGCGGCGAGAGCCAGCGTATCAAATTGGCAACGGAGTTGGCGCGCCCCTCAACGGGAAAGACGCTGTATATCCTCGACGAGCCGACCACGGGGCTGCACTTTGAGGATATACGGGTGCTGATGGGCGTGCTGCGACGGCTGGTGGATAAAGGCAACACGGTGGTGATTATCGAGCATAACCTTGACGTGATACATGCCTGCGACTGGCTGATAGACATGGGTCCCGAGGGCGGTAAGCACGGGGGGACGGTAGTCGCCTGCGGCACGCAAGAAGACCTGCGGAAGTGCGCGGAGAGCGTTACGGGAAGGTATGTGTAACTCCGCTGCGCTCCGTGTTAGAAACTTCGTGTTGTGAACTTCGTGTTTGTAACTCCGCTATGCTTCGTGTTGGGCGTTGCGTGTTAACAGGAACTGACCAACACAAAGTGACCAACATGAAATGAGCAACGTGAAACGATAATGACTTCTTCTTTGGCGATATTGGCTTTGGTGATGGGAGTGATATTCATTACTCCTTTGGTTTGCAGGCGATTGCATGTGCCGAGTATCGTCGGGTTCATCCTGATGGGTGTGGTGCTGGGACCGCACGGATTGGGGTGGATAGCGGAGAGCGAGACCATCAAGGTGCTGGGGAACATGGGCATGCTCTATATCATGTTCCAAGCGGGCGTGGAGATAGACATGAACGATTTTCGGCAGTATCGCAACAGCGCGCTGGTGTTTGGTCTGTACTCTTTTCTTATTCCTTTTGCATTGGGTTTCCTGAGCAGTCGGCTGCTGGGCTTCGGATGGAGCACGTGTGCTCTGCTGGGGGCGATGTACGGCAGCCACACGCTGATGACCTATCCGATAGTGAGCCGCTACGGCATACAGAAGAACGCGGCGGTGAACATCGTGGTGGGCGGTACGATGGTGTCTATCACGCTGTCGTTGTTGGTGTTGGCGGTGCTGAAGAGTCAGATACTGACCGCCTCGGCAACGGTCTCACCGCTGGCATGGTACGGCACGATGGCGGGCAAGATACTGCTCTTCGCGGTGGTAACAGTGGTGGTCTTCCCGTGGGTGGCGCAGTGGTACTTCAAGCGGCGGAAAGAGCCCGTGTCATCGTTCATGCTGGTGATGGTGATGCTGGTGGTGTCGGCATGGCTGGCTGATTGGGCGGGGCTGGAGGGTATCCTCGGCGCGTTTGTCTGCGGCGTGTCGCTCAATAGGCTGATACCCAACCTGTCGCCCTTGATGAGCAGTATCACGTTCTTCGGCAACAGCACGTTCGTGCCGCTGTTCCTATTAGGTGTGGGCATGATGATAGATGTGTCGCTGCTGTGGAAAGGCTGGACGACGGTGGTGATTGCAGGGGTGATGATACTCACGAAGTTAGCGGGCAAGGGCTTGTCGGCATGGCTCGGGCAGTGGTCTTTCCACCTGTCGGGCGAGGAGCGGCGGCTGATGTTCGGCTTGACGCATGCTACGGCGGCGGGCACGCTGGCGATAGTAACCATCGGTTATCAAGTAGGGCTGTTCAATGCGGAGATACTGAATGCCGCCGTGCTGATGATTCTGGTGCTCTGCACCTCGGCATCGTTCATCACGGAGCATGCCGCCAAGCATATCGCCTTGCAGGAAGAGGCGCTGCTGGAAAGCGACAGGACGGAGGACGAGTGGCTGATGATGTCGGTGAATACGGGAGACGCGGGTGCCCATGAGCAGTTGAAAGAGTTGAGTCGGTTGAGCAGCCTGCATGAGTCGAAGTTCGTGTTGTGCAGCGACTGGCAAGACGCGGAGAGCATGGTGGAGCGCACGAGTACGTCGATTGCCATCTACCACGAGCACCAGCCGCTGAACACCGTGAGCCGCCTGCTGGTGGCGGTGCCGCGGTATGCGGAGAAAGAGCATGACTTCATCTCGTGCTTCGGGCAGGTGCGGCGCCTGAGCAGTCAGATAGGGGCGCGGGTGGTGTTCTTCGCCAACGAGGAGACGCAACGGGCATTGCAGGCGCTGTGCCGCCGCCCGGGGAAGTTCCTCAGGGCATCGTATCGCGAGATGGAGGACTGGGAAGACGTGCTGATGATTGCCAAAGAGACGGAGGCGGACGATATGGTGGTGATGATTTCCGCGCGCCATGCCACTGCCAGTTACAATCCTTTGTTCCGCCAGATACCCGACATGCTGGAGCGCTTCTTCGCCGAGCATAGTTGGCTGATTATCTACCCGCAGCAGCAGATGGGTGCCGCGGTGCCGGACGTGTTCCTTACCGACCAACCGCCAACCAGCCGCTCGTGGAACCTCATCACCCGCACGAAGGCATGGTTGCTCAAGCAACTGCGCAAACGGCAGGTGGGGTAAGCCCCGTCATTTTGTTACGCAACGGTATCGGGAGGATAAGCCGACCTTACCGAGACCTATACCCCATACTAAATTTCAATGTAGCAAATCGAATGTGGCGCAGGCTTTTCGCCTGCGCCACAATAGTTTTCTATCCGCAATTATTTGCCGAGGCCTAAGCCTAAGTGGAGACCGCAGTTGGCAATCTTTTTCTCGCTCTTGGGCACAACCTCGAGGTTAACACCCACGCTGAGCATTACTTTCTTCAAGTAGAAGTTCAAGGAGGGGGTCATGGTGTAGCCCATTGAGAATTGCAGGTTTTGACCAAAAATCTTGTTCTCTTCCAACCGGTAGAAGTCCTGTGCGTTACCTCCGTAACGGAAAGTCCACAAGAAGGGGACGCTGATACCAATCCAGTCGGCAACGAAGAAGTTGAGGCTGGGACCAACGTCGGTAGTGAGGTACCATTTCTTCTCACCCGGGTAGTTCGGATTGAGTTGGGCGGGACTAAATCCGTCTTGCAAGCCGAAGTCCATGCTCTCGCGGATGACCACGCCGATGTAGGCTTTGGTGGTGAACTCCAAGCCGACACCATAACGGCTCATGTGCACAAACTGGCTGCTCTCGAAAGTGGAGGTGTTGTAGAAGAGCGTGAAGTGTGCATGCTTGCGCGCAAACTGGTTCCACTTGGTTTCTTTCTTCTCCGTCTTTTCGTCGGAAGAGTTCGTCTCAGCGGCGAACATTGACATTGTACCGCACAACAAAAGTGCAAAAATAAGTAGTTTTTTCATATTGTTTTGATTAGCAGTTATAGTCGTTTTGCTCCGTCGGAGTTGCTCGAAAGAGACCTACTCGCGTCTTATGCCGAGGGGAGATGTTGTCCGAAGCACACAAACAGTTTTCTAAAACACGCCGCAAAGATACTACTTTTTTATGAAACATACAACTTTTTCTTAAAGAAAATATACTTTTTTGTTGCGACAGGGTGGTTAGGGGTTGGCGCGGATGCCTCTTTGGGGCTCCGTTAAAGGGTCTGTTGGTATCCGTTAAATGGACTCATTCTTTGTTTTGGGCGCCATTAAAGACCATTAAAAGACCATTAAAAGTTCTTTGCGGCATGCGGTATGCAAGCGTCGGGGGGTATTTGTCGTTGCAGAAAAGGGAGCATAAGGGGAGCCGAATCACCTATGAATCACCTATGAATCACCTAAGAATCACCTAAGATTGTCTCGGTGGAATTTCGACGGGGATTCGGGAAGGGGATGGCGAGGGTTCGGCGAGGGTTCGGCAGGGGGTAGATGAAGGGTAGATGAAGGGGCGGCAATCACCCAACAATCACCCAACAATCACCCAAGATAGTCTCGAAGAAATATCGCGATTGGGCACATCGTTACATGATGTCGTTAACGCGAAGTTGAAATAAGATACATATACATCGAAACGACGATGACTTTTTATTTCAACAAAAATTTCCAAAAATTATTCAAATATTCTATTCTTTAACATATAATTTTCGTATAATTAATCATTAATTCATTACCAAAAAAAGATTCGTTTTTGATGGATGAAAGTGTTCGCCTATATCGAACTCACGTTAGTTATGTCGCCCTTTCAGGGCTTGCACTGAGGGGTGCGCCTTTTACATAGGGGCGAGCCCCTATGCTAATCTATTTCGCCCCTTCGGGGCTTAGCACTGCTAACCTAATGTACTTCGGGGCTTAGCACTGCTAATCTAATGTACTTCGGGGCTTGGTATTACCTATCTATTGACCTTCGGGGTGGGGAAAAGGGCTCTATAAATTGATAAAATTTTACCTACTATTTGCGTATTTCGGAAAAAAGCAGTACTTTTGCAGTCGTTTTTAGGATTTGGAGTTAGGTGTTTAGTCCATACCGTTTATTTTTGAAGTTCCTATTGTTAAGATTATGTCTCGATTGATTATTGATACTTTATCGAATGCTTCGCCATGGGGGTTGTTTATTTTCTTTGTTTTGCTATTCGGTGTACTAATCTACTATGCGCTGCTGAGGGATAAAGAGAAAGAAGCAGCAAAAGGACACTCCACAGGAGTGCAAGAGACGAAGAATACGAGGCGAAAAGTGGTAGGTATCACTACCATCGTATTTGTGGCGTTTATGGCAGCTGGCTTGATGTATTTGGACATCCCCTTAGGTTTTTGGTTGCCGAGAAAACATGTTTCCCATGCTCAGCATTCAGGCATTAATATTTTTTACTTATTATTCTTTAGTTATCTTGGCTTGACGGTGGTTCATACCATCGTCAATCATTTTGCGAAGGAGAAGACCACTATGGTATTTATCACTACGGTGGCAATGTTGTTTGTTTTATCAGTAGGTGGTGTATATTATTTTACCACTCCAGAGGATAGAAATACGGCAGTCCTAAGAGTGCAGTACGCATTAGACAAAAGGGGGAAACCGAAAACATCCCCGAAGAAGCCTGCGGCATCACTTTCGGAAGAAAAGTCGGCATGTCTGCGAACGGGGACTCTGCGTTTAGAGAGCGGCGCGGTATATTCGGGGGAGTTAGTAAACGGGAAGCCCCACGGCGAAGGGGTGTTGGCATCGCCAAAAGGTTTTCGCTACAAGGGTGCGTTTCGCAATGGTGTGCCGGACGGGAAAGGCAAGATAAGTATGCAGGACGGGTCTTGGGAGGCGGAAGGGGTGTTTTACCAGACGGAGCCCGTGGGTGTTTGCACGCTGTATTGGCACCTGCCTGCGGGCGAGAGGCGGTATGTGGGGGAAGTAGAAAAACTGGAGCCGCACGGCAAGGGGACAATGTATGAGACCGATGGTGCGATATACGAGGGGACGTTCTGTCACGGGCAGAAACACGGGAGCGGGGAATATTCCTACACCGACGGGAGCACGTTCAGGGGGATTTGGGAAAATAACAAATTGATACATAAACAACAATAGACTCAGAATAAGCGATTTATATTTCTACAAGAATTTCCAAATATATTTTTTCGCTAACATATAATTTCCGTGTAATTACGCATTGATTTAACGCGAAATCGAAATAAGAAACATATACATCAAAACAACGATGATTCTTTTATTTCAACAAAAATTTCCAAAAATTATTCAAATATATTTTTTTCGCTAACATATAATTTCCGTGTAATTAATCATTAATTCATTACCAAAAACTAAATTAGTCTTTGACTGATGTAATAACTCGCTTATATCGAACTCACATCATTAATTTATCGTTAATTCATTACCAAGAACCAGATTAGTCTTTGATGGGTGATATTTCTAACACACGTTAAATAGTTGATAATTATGGATATAGAATTTGGCGTATAGGTCATTTTGCAGTCTGAAATCTTTGTAATATTATGAATTATAG
>JBJECJ010000053.1:0-11650 GCA_051870955.1 Paludibacteraceae bacterium
CAGAGTTTGCCTTCTTGTACGGTAAACTCCATATCCTGCATATCGCGGTAGTGGTCTTCCAACTTCTGTTGGATAGCGTTCAGTTCCTTGTACAACTCAGGCATAGCCTCCTCCATGGAAGGATATTTGCTTGCACGTTCTTCCTCGCAGATACCCTGGAGTGCTGCCCAGCGGCGGCTGCCTTCGAGGGTAATCTGTTGCGGAGTACGGATACCTGCCACCACGTCCTCACCTTGTGCATTCACCAGATACTCACCGTTGAAGATGTTCTCGCCGGTAGCGGCATCACGGCTGAAGCAAACGCCGGTAGCCGAAGTCTCGCCCATGTTGCCGAACACCATTGCCATCACCGAAACGGCAGTACCCCACTCGTCTGGTATTCCTTCCATCTTACGATAGAGGATAGCGCGCTCGTTCATCCAACTGCGGAACACAGCGCAGATAGCGCCCCAGAGTTGCTCCATCGGGTCGGTCGGGAAGTCCTTGCCCGTCTGCTCTTTGATTGCGGTCTTGAAGCGAGCAACGAGGAGTTTCAACTCATCTACGTTCAAGTCCTTATCCAACTTGATACCGCGAATCTCCTTCACCTCCTCGATGATAGCCTCGAAGGGGTCGATGTCCTCTTTGTTCACGGGCTTCATGCCGAGCACTACATCGCCGTACATCTGTACGAAGCGGCGGTAGGAATCATAAACGAAGTGGGGGTTGTTGGTCTTCTTGGTCATACCCTCTGCTACGGTGTCGTTGAGACCGAGGTTGAGAATGGTATCCATCATACCGGGCATGGAAGCACGCGCACCCGAGCGCACGCTGACGAGCAGCGGGTTAGCGGGGTCGCCGAACTTGCAGTTCATCAAGTCCTCAACATGTTTTACGGCAGCCAGCACTTCGTCGTTCAGTAGTTCCATAATCTTCTCCTGACCTACCTGATAGTACTCGTTGCAGGTGTCGGTCGTGATGGTGAATCCCGGAGGAACGGGCACACCCACCAAGTTCATCTCGGCGCAGTTAGCGCCCTTGCCGCCCAGCACTTCACGCATCTGGGCATTACCTTCAGCCTTTCCGTTTCCGAAGGTGTAAACTCGTTTTTTGTTGTCCATTGTTTGTTGTTGTTATGTTTTTTAACGTATAATTTCCGTGTAATTATTCATTAATTTCGGTGACTTATGCACCCCAATTACCTTGCGCGTGAGCCATAGAGCCACAAAGATGCGTCCGGCGGCAGAATCTGCTTGCCGAGGGCGGTCAGTCGTTCTATGAATTGTTGGTCCTTATCCATGGCTGTAAGATTGGACTGCAAAGGTACTACTTTTTTTTTGATTATGCAAGGGTTTAGTTATTTTTTCTAAAAGATTGTCCAAAATCTATATTCCCGTTATGTTGTAGAGCATAAAAACAGCAAAAGGTCAGTGCTATTTGACCTTTTGCTGCTATGAAAATCGGTTGCTGCTACCTGCCTATGCAGGCAATACTTTACAATGCCACGCCGGTGATGGTGTAGAGACGGTTGTTTTGCTCGATGTAGAGTTGACCGTTGATGAGGCGTTTGGTAGCCTTCGGCTGGTCGGTATTGGTTTGGTGAAGCGAAGTAGAAGCATTATTTACTTTAGTCATTTCTCCCAATGTGCAAGCCTCTTTGGAACCGCCAAGGTTGTCGAAGCAGAAGTAAGCAGGAGTATTTAAATAACCATAACTACTTTTATCGCTACCATCAACATTGAAAACTAACTCATCTACTCTGCCTAAGGTGGTAAGATCCAGCCACTGCCAATTTGCTGCGTACTTCCAATCGTCTGCGGTACGGAAATCTACTAAATAGAATGTTACTTCACCAACTTTATCTCCGCCTTTCTTTCCCTCAACAATTAAAGCATACCATGCTCCCTGCGGATAAGAAGAAGGATTATCAAGAATGTAGTTTATTGTGGCACTAGTGTTGGTAATAGCCATTCCGCTTATCACGGTGTCTTTTTCCAGCAAAACACTCGCTACACCATAATAGTTTTGGTTCCATACTGCAAAGTTATTACCTTCTGCTGTGTGATTTACCGCTGCCGAAAGATATGATACTGGATTATTATAATCAGCCTTCATAGAAGGATCCGTAACCTTCGACACCACTACATCTGAGTAGTAATCACCATGCGAGTCATCATAGTAAGTGGAAAAATTGAAACTACCATCTAACCAGCGATTAACTCCCCAATCTAAATTAGGATTGTAATAAACCCCATTTTCACCAACCACCACATTCTCAAATGTTGCTGCTGTAAAGACTGCCGGATACTCAATTGCATCCTTTTTTGCAGATAGTGTTACTGTAACATCAGCATTGAAAGTTGCTTCATCTGCTAACATAGCAATAATTGAGAATTGCTCCTCTTGCACGTCTCCTAAACACTCTACCCCATTTTCCAATTCTTTTGTGCCTACCGATACCGAGAAGGTCGCACCATCCCATACATAGCCATCCGCTAAGTCGAAATAAAGTTCCAATTCCGATTCTTCATTAGTTACTTCTGATACGTTGGTTACATCTGCACTACATCCCGTAAGATTGTAGATGATGGAATACGCATTAGCCTGCACCGCAACTGCAAGTGCTACGACTACCATAAGAAAAGATTTCTTCATTTGTGATAAAAGTTTTTGATAGTTAATAATATGGTTATTGTTTGATATTACCTAAAATGTCGTAATAGGTGTTATTGTGTCGGATATAGATAGCGCCGTTGCGGAAGAATTTTTGGGGTGCGGATTGCAGGATTGAGGGGGACGGAGTGAGTGTCGAAGGCATGGCGGCATCGGGATGGAGGTCTTGTGCACCCGTGATTTCGGTGCTTACTTCGCCCTGCATGCCGCATATCTGATATACGCCGGTATAGACCTTCACGAAGTCAATATGGGTGAGGTTCGCGGGGCTACCGCTCGGCAACATTGCCCAATCGAGGTTGAGTTTAGCGCGGTCGGAGTTGTTCGGATTGGCATCGGCATAGCCATAGTTGTAGCACGTCATTACGAAAGCCGTACCTGTTCCCTGCTCATCCACGCCATTGGGCGGCAATAGCGTGCCGGAGAACGTGAGCGAATCGGCAGCAAGCCAGTCGGGGAAATATGCTTGCTTATGGAACGCTACCTGAGGGATATACCCCGTGTTGCCTTGGTTGTCGCGCCAAGCGATATAGGTGGTGTCGGTAAAGAACTTCTTGCTGCCATCGGGGGTAGCGACATGGTCGGCGGGGGTGCGGTAGTAGGTGATTTGGTAGTCCGTGATTGTGAGGGGATTGGTGTGCTCACTGCCTTGCAGTTCGTACCACGGGTCGTCGGGCAGTCCGTTGCCGTTGGTGTCTTGGCTGACGCATACGATACCCGGCTCGCTGCTGCCTTTCGTGGAGTCGTTGGCAGACTGGTAGAAAGCATTGCCCTCTATCAGCAAGTCATACTCGCCTTGCACATTCACCACGGGGTGGTCGAAGCCGAAGATGATATAGCCTCCCCATGCGCCGAGGCAGACCATTCCCTGCGCATTGTTGGCAAGTTGCGCTTCGGCGGCAGCGGCGGCGTCATCGGTAACCGCAGGCAGGGTGTTGATAAACTGCCCGGGGGCGGGGGTGTAGTCATAGACGCGGGTGATGTAGGGGGTGTTGGCATGCAACAGCGGGGTTGCCGCGATGATGAGGATAAGTAGGATGGGCTTTTTCATATTGTTGGTTGGAGTAATCGGAGTAATCTGAGTTATCGGAGCATTTTAGTCTTGGCTCTTGGTTCCTTGTTCATGGTTCCATAGGAAGCAGATTGCGGAGGGGATGTCGCCTGTGCGGACAGACCATTGGAAGTCGCCTTGCGGCGAGAAGCAATAGAGCATGCCCGGGGTAACATAGTTGCCCGCGTCGGTGATGTATATTTCTCGTGTGGTGGGATGGACGGCAATGCCATACGGTTTCACGAGGGTGATGCTATCGGTGATAAGGCGGGTGGTGAGGAGTTGATAGGTGCGAATATCTATTACTCCGTATGTTATTTCATCTTCGTAGGTGATATAACTAAACTGTGTTCCGCAGAAGTAAAGGGAGTCGCCGAGGATGGTGAAGTTGCTGACGGGGATGTCTATGGAGTCGAGGGGGATGTCTGTTCTTTCACCGCCCTCTTGCCCGTTCACCAAAGATGCGGTCAGGCAATAGAGTCTGGAGGGGGTGTCGTAGTAGTCGCCGCGGGAGTTGACCCATAGTTGCCCGAGGTGGTCGGCTTGCACACGGTGGAGGTTGGGTGCCACAGGGATGGTGTCCAAAACACGGAAGGTGTTGAGGTCGATGACGGAGAGCGTGCGCTCGTAGTTGGGCGATAGGTAGCCGCCCGAGTTGGCGACATAAAGCCGATTACCAACCACCTCCAGACCGTCCGGCTGAAAGCCGACATGGCAGGTATCGACAATCCGGAGGGTGGCGGTATCGAACTTGGCTACATACCCAATCTGCGTGTTGCCTATCTGCACGGGTCCGGCGTAGGAGGTGCAGTAGCCGTAGCCGTCGGCGAAAGCGAGGTAACGGCAGTTGGGGATATTGATTTGCGCAATATGCTTTGCCGTGGGCGCGTCCATCACCTCAATGAGGTTGGAGCAGTTGATGACAGCATATAGTTTGCCGCCGTAGATACGCAGGTCGTTGCCCACATCGCCGAGCCCCTGCGTGATGTCGGGGTTGGCTTCGTTGAAGATATTGCGCGTATAGGTGGCGGTGGTGTAGTCGTAGTAGTCGAGGGTGGCTTTGTTGGAGCCCATGTTGCCCTCGTTGAGGAGGTAGAAGCCCTGCACCTCGGAGTGTATCGTGTCGCCTTTTTGCTCCTCTTCAGAAGGCAGGATAATCTCCGGTCCGCGACAGGAAAGGAGGAGGAAGAGGAGGAGACAGGACCCACCCCTGCCCTCCCTACGAGTGCACCCCAAAAATCGAAGATTTTTCGGGGACCCCGCAAGGGAGGGAGTCAAGACCCTCCCCGCCCCTCCCTTAAAGGGAGGGAGAAGGAAGATATGTTTAAAGAATGATAGCATAATGTGGCAGATTGGTTGGTCCTATATCTCTACTTTAACGATTAGTTTTCCGTTGATACCCGGCATGGGGTAATTGTGAACTATGTCGTATTGCTGATTTAGGAAGTTATTGATTTCAATGGTGGTATGGAGTTTGAAACTTGAAGCCTGAGACTTGAAACTTGAAATCTTAGACTTCTTCCCTATCTCCCAAATCTTCGAGAGGGCGAGGTCGTGGGTGTACCATGGTTGCTCGAAGTTGGCGGGGATGTTCGCGCTGTTGTGGTAGCGTTCGCCCACGTAGATGAAACTATAGTTTAGTCCCCACCCCTTCCAAGCCAAGTGCCCGATGACGCTGCCGGAGTGCCACGGGATATAACTTATCTGTCCCCCGTAGCAGAGCGTGTCGGCGGGGTCTGTGAGGTCGCGCGCCTGCTGGTAGGTATAAGAGAGGTTTATCCCCCACTCCACCTCATGCGGCAGCAGCATCGTCAGCCCTGCATTCACATCTGTGCCTACTATCTCCACATATCCGAGGTTCATCATCATCCAGCGGTATTGGCTGTTGCCTTTGGGCACGGCGACTATCTTGTTCTTTATCTGATTAAAGTAGGCGTCGGCTTTTAGTTTGAGGTTGAGAGTTGAGTGTTGAGTGTTGAGCGTTTTGGTATATTCCATGCCTGCATCGTACTGCCTTGCATACTCCGGCTCGAGGTGGATATTGCCCACATCGGTGTAGTAGAGGTCGTTGAACGTAGGCAGTCGGAAGATGTCTTTGTAGAACGCGCGGATGAACCACTGCTCCTGCAAGAGCGGCTGCGCACTCAGAAAGATAGCAGGTGTCCAATATGCTGGGGACGTGGGCGTCTCGCCCGCGGTAGCATAAACGGGGGTTTCCATTCCTCGCTTCTTATCCTCCACAAGCGTCCCTAACACGCTGGCTTGGAGGCGAATCCACCGATAATGAAACGCCGTAGCGAAAGCCAGCATCCCCGTATGCCGCTCGGGATAGGCGAAGTTCGCAAGGGTTGCATCAAGCGCATTCCATTGGTAATCAGCACTCACCGCCACATCCCACCACGGGAATAACTTCACGCGATTCACCAGCGAGAGATACACCTCCTGCTGCCAAAACTGATTGTCAATGTACATGCGCGTGGTGTCGGGGTTGAGGTAGCGCATGTAGTCGTTGCTGTATTTCGCCGACAGTTGCACGTCCCATCGGTCGAAAAAGGAGTGCTCTATCTGCCCTTGCACAAAGGCGTTTCTGTCCCATTGCCGCTGGGCGCAGGTCCACACATTGCGGACGATGGCTTGCGGGATACCTTTCTCCGAGTCGTAGAAATAGCCCTTCACCTGCCATTTGCCCTCCGGCAGATAGCCGTACAAGCCCGCTTCGGCGCGCACTGCCTGCACATCGCCGTTTTGGCGAATGCCCACCGTGTCCCACGCCACCGTGAGGTCAGGGTTCAACTTATGGTAACGGAAATGATAACGCCCAGTGGCGTACATGTATTCAGCTGATAACGAGAGTGATAGGCGGTCGGTCAGTTTCTGCTCGTAGAGCAGCGAGGGGTTAGCCAAGCCGAAGGTGCCCGCCTTCATCGTGGCAACGAGATGGTACTTCTCGCCATTGGCAAAACGAGGTCTTCGCGCGCGTATATATAAGGTGCCTGCGCTGCCGTAGTCCTTCGCCGATTGGAAGATTTCGGCTTTCTGCCCGTTGTAAAGGGCTATCTCCTCAATGTTGTCGAGCGAGAACTTGCCCAAATCGACCGTTCCGTTTTGGGCATTGCCTATCTCTATGCCATCGTAGAACACGCCGAGGTGGTGCGTTCCCATGGAGCGCACATCCACCGTCTTCAAGCCGCCCACGCCGCCGTAGTCTTTCACCTGCACGCCGGAGAAATAGCGCAGCGCGTCTGCCACCGACTGCGTGCTCAGCCCCTGCAACGCTGCCCCCGACAAGGTCTGCACAGGCATCACCGCCGTCTCGCGGACGCGCGCTGTGATGGTAACCTCTTCGATGCTGAACTCACGCGACACGGAATCACGCTCCGCATCGGTCATACCCAACGCGGCAACGCACACGAGTGCCATAAGCCATATAGAAAAAAGACGCTTCATCGTTGAATCGTTCCATCCCTCGGGAACAACTTAACCACCCCGCTCACGGGGCAACACTCGGCAAGGTCTTCTGACTTATCGCTCACTCGTCTCTGCCTTCCCAACCCTTTGCGGGTCAGTGACTTAAAGATATAGAAACGCGAATACGAATCACAGCAGCGGGACTGTGCAGGACTTACACCTGCTTCCCTTTTCCAAATGCGAGTGCAAAGGTACGGCTTTTTTCTGAATTGTGCAAGAGGGAAGGCTGTTTTTCCATAAAAAAGTATGTGTATGCCGAAAAGAAGCGATAATTTTGACTTCACATATTTATAAAAATACAAAAAAATCGAAGAAAATTTGCTCATATCAAAAAAATAAAGTAACTTTGCCGCATATTTAGTTTAGAACTATGAAACAACGAGAAAACATAGAAATGCCACGTCTTGATGAGAGTACAAGCAATAATGGCATGCAGAAAAAGTATTTTACGGCAGAAGAAGCAATGCATTTTATAGAACCACGCATTCGCTCCATGTTTCGATGAAAGAGGTTGTCTTTGCATTGCCTGCTCTGCTTCAATTGGAAGAGAGTGTTGCTCAATTGGTAGAAAAGAACTATTTCAGCAGCGAAGATTATGCTGTGGAATATGTTCGGGATATTTTTCAGTTTTTTTCGTTAAACTTGCCTAACCTAATAGCATACCGGGCTTCGGCGTATTTTGACCGCTATAAAATAGACAACAAGCAACTATACTACATAAAATACAACAAAAACTCACACACAACTTGGTATGCTTTCTTTGAGGATTTAGAAAATGTACACAGTATTGTGTATTTGGGGAATAATCACTTAATAGGGCATCGATTAGATATAAGATTATAGTGAAAATTCACGCAATTGACACATTTTTTGCACTTTTTTGCAGAATTATTTGCATATATCAAAAAAAAGTTGTACCTTTGCAGCGTGATTGATTGAGGGAGCCACGAGGTTCCCTCAATTTGGTAGAATAAAGAACCGATAATCTACTAAATAACAATATGTTAGACAAAAATAAAATACAGGCGTTGGTGGAAGAGTATCTGCGGGATACGGATTATGAATTGATTACGCTGGAGGTTAGCGCCGCCAATGAGATATTGATAGAGATTGACCGGCTGGCGGGCGTGGATGTGGAAGACTGCGGACGGCTAAACAGTTGGTTAGTGGAGCAGTTGGACGCCGCAGGCGAGGAGGATTATGCGATAGAAGTAGGTAGCGTGAGCCTGAGCGACCCGTTCAAGACGAAGATGCAGTATGAGAAGCACTTGGGCGAGGACGTGGAAGTGCTGACCGCAGAGGGGAAGAAAATAAGGGGGCAATTGGTGAGCGTGGATGAGGAGACGTTTTCGGTGGATGTAGATACGCTGGTGGCAGTGGAAGGCAAGAAACGGAAACAGCATGAGATGGTAACACACACGTGGGGATATGGAGAAGTGAAGTATACGAAGTATGTGTTTTGAGGATGAAGGATAAAGGATGAAGGATGAAAGACTTATTAGTATCGTCTATGATGATTCGCAAATTTTGTGATTTTATCAGATAATGCTATAATGTGTGAACTCGAAATAAGATACTTATACATCAAAACACCTATGTTTTTTTATTTCAACAAAAATTTCCAAAAATTATCCAAATATTTTTTACTAACATAAATTTTCATCTAATTAGTCATTAATTTATTACCAAAAACCAAATTAGTTTTTGAATGCTGAAAGTATTTGTTTATTTCGAACTCGCATTAAACATATCAAATGAATTGCTCATTGTAACATATCGATAGAAACAATTGGAATTTTATAGTAAAATGACAGATTGAGGGATTGGTGTTAGGTCTGCTTAAAGTCCGCTCATAACCATTACTAAATCAGTTCAAAAACACGATAACAAAAAGAAACTAATAAAGACATTATAATAACATTATGGCAAAGCAACCGGGTACAATCAATTTGATTGACATCTTTTCAGAGTTTAAGGATCTGAAGAACATTGACCGTCAGACATTTATCAACGTGCTGGAAGACTCGTTCCGCAACGTGATTACGAAGATGTACGGGTCGGACGCAAACTATGACGTGATTATCAACCCCGACAAGGGCGACTTGGAGATTTATCGCAACCGCCTTGTGATGGAGGACGATGACGTGCTGAACCCCAACACGCAGATTGCGCTCTCGGACGCGCTGAAGATAGACGACGAGGCGGAGATTGGCGAGGAGGTAACCGACCGCGTGGAGTTCCAATCGTTCGGTCGCCGTATGATTCTGAACCTGCGTCAGACGCTGTCGAGCAAGATTCTGGAGTTGCAGAAAGAGAACCTGTATATCCGCTACAGCGACCTGCTGGGGCATATCGTTTCGGGCGAGTTGTATCAGGTATGGAAGAAAGAGATGCTGCTACTGGACGAGGACGGCAACGAGTTGTACCTGCCGAAGCAGAATCAGATTCCGTCGGATTTCTACCGCAAAGGCGACACGGTGCGCGCGGTGGTAGTGCAAGTGGATAACAAGAACCAGAACCCGAAGATTATCCTGAGCCGCACGAGCCCGCTGTTCTTGCAGCGCCTGTTCGAGCAGGAGATTCCCGAGGTGCACGACGGACTGATTGCCATCAAGAACATCGCCCGTATCCCCGGCGAGCGCGCGAAAGTGGCAGTGGAGTCGTTTGACGACCGTATCGACCCCGTGGGCGCATGCGTAGGTATCAAGGGCGCGCGTATTCACGGCATCGTGCGCGAGTTGCGCAACGAGAACATTGATATCATCAACTACACCTCGAACATCAACCTCTATATCCAGCGTGCGCTGGCTCCGGCGAAGATTAGTTCGATGAATATCAACGAAGAAGAGAAGAAGGCAGAAGTTTATCTGCAGCCCGATGAGGTGAGCCTCGCTATCGGTAAGGGCGGTTTCAACATCAAGTTAGCGTCTATGTTGACGGGCTATCAGATAGATGTTTACCGCGAGATGGACGGTGATGATACGGATATCTACTTGGACGAGTTCAACGACGAAATCGACCAATGGGTATTGGATGCGCTGAAGGGCGTAGGTTTCGATACCGCAAAGGCTGTGCTGAACACCCCGAGGAAAGAGTTGGTAGACCGCACAGACCTCGAGGAAGAGACCATCGACCACGTACTGGAAGTGCTGAACGCAGAGTTCGAGAACGACTAATGCTAATTAAGAATTAGGAATTAGGAATTAGGAATTATGAATTATGAGGGCAGATGCTCTGATGGTTTGTAATACTAACAATTATGGGGGCAGGTGCTCTACCACAGGCGAGACGCCTGCGCCCCCAATAATTTGAAAAAAAATAATTAGGGGAGCAATCCCCACCATCCCCTAAACAATACTGAATATGGCAATCAAACTAATCAAAGCATGTAAAGAACTCAATGTCGGTATGTCCACCGCCGTTACTTTCTTTGCCAAGCAAGGCAAAGAGATAAATCCTGACCCCAACACACGTATAGACGATGAACTATACTTGATGCTGGCGAAGGAGTTCAACAAGGACATGGCATTGAAACTGGAGGCGGAGCGCCAAGCGGCAGAACGTCAGGCGCGCGAGATGCAGACTGTGTCGATTGAGCAGCCTGCACCGAGCCATATAGAGACGGAGATTCCGAAGCCGAAAGTAGTCGGTCAGATAGAGTTGGACGAAGCGAAGAAAGCCCGCGAGGAGGCAGAGCGTCAGGCAGCGGAAGCGGCTCGTCTTGCCGCAGAAGCGGAGGCGGCAGCCAAGGCAGCAGCGGAAGCGGCGGCTAAGGCGGCAGCAGAGCGTATCGCCCGCGAGGAGGCAGAGCGCAAAGCCAAAGAAGAGGCTGCAAAAGCCGCACAAACGAAGGTTCAGAAGCCTGCTGCAGATGCAGAAAAGCCGGTGGTGAAAGAGCATGCCACCGCGGGCGAGACGCACCCGACGAGTCGGGATGTACCACCCGCGTCCCCAGCTTCCAAGCCGGAGATATTCTCGCTGGGCAAGCCCGTGCTGAAAGACGGTCCGAAAGTGGTCGGTTCGATTGACCTGAGCGCCATCAATCAGGCTACTCGTCCTGCAAAGAAAAGCAAGGAGGAGAAGAAGAAAGAGCGCGAGGAGCGGCAGCAACAGCAGCAGCAAGCCACCGAGAAGCGCAAACGCGAGCGCATCAAGAATAACAAAGTGGATATCAACGATGTACGCAATCAGAAAGCCAAGCCGAGCAGCAAGAAAAAGAGCGTGAAGGTGGAGGTGGACGATGAGGAAGTACAACGTCAGATAAAGGATACGCTGAACCGTCTGCAAGGGCAAAAGGGCAAGTCGAACACGAGCAAATACAAGCGCGAACGCCGTGAGCAGGAGCGCGAGAAGATGGCTTCGGAGCGCGCGGCAGAGCAGGCACAATCGAAAGTGCTGAAACTGACCGAGTTCGTTACCGCCAACGACCTTGCCGTGATGATGAACCTGCCGGTGACTAAGATTATCGCCACCTGCATG
>JBJECJ010000054.1:0-50763 GCA_051870955.1 Paludibacteraceae bacterium
TAGTGATTAGTTAGTGATTAGTTAGTGATTAGTTAGTGATTAGTTAGTGATTGCTCTGTCTATACCGAGGCGTTACCGTGTCGGAGCCGATACAAAAGAGGCTGCCTAACGCAACCGGTTAGACAGCCTCTTGATAGTCAAAACGCTATGGCTTATTTGCGATACAGAGCGTTCATCTTCATGTTGTTAACTTGCTTAACAGCGTAGTCCGCATTGCGATACAAGTTCTTGTTGCCTACGAACATAGCGCCTGCGTTCTCCTCGCCGTTGTCCTCTGCTACAACGTTGGTATAATTTTTCTTGATAATACGCATGTCATAGGGCTCAACAAGGCTTTCTACATAACCCGAGTCGTTGACATTGCAGAGCAGACCATAGAGACGGTTCTCGTTCACATAGTCGTACCAGTCAATGTTGATTTCGTATTGCAACTCATCATTCTCGTTTTCGTATATGTGTGCCTTTGCTACATTGCCGAGATTCCAACTCTGGTCCTCCTCTTCGAAGTCCATAATGAAAATTTGAGTACCTACCTGTGAGTTCAAATACAGGTCCGCAATCTCTTGAGTCAGTTCTTCGGTAGCGGGGTCAATAATTGCTTTCCAGAAGTCGCCATAACTTTGCAAGTCAGTAAGTTCACCAGCCAAAGCCGTGTACGGTGCAATGGTGTCTTCGGGGTTCGGAGCGATGTAGAAACCGTCGCTATTGCCTACGTAGTAGCCTTGGTATTGTCCCTCGGTAATCCAGAATACAGGAAGTTCTGCAATGAAGAAGTAACCTGCACCACCGAAGCCGGTACCATTCACAAAGGAAACGTTGTTGTCCCAAGCATACATGGTGATGTATCCTAATTGGCATTTATATGTAGCACCGCTGGTCATCGTGAGGTCTTGCTCTGTGCCGGGAATCATCTCGGGCGAACCGAAGAGACCGTAACTCAACAGTTGGTAGTTGTCCAACGCAGCGTCGTTGGTAACATTCACCAAGCAGGTGTCAGGAGTGCAACCTTCTACAGAAACTACAACGTTTGCCGTACCGGGAGCAACTGCGGTTACGATACCGTTCTTTACGGTAGCCACTTCCTCGTCATCGGAAGTCCATACAAATGTAACTGCGGTAGTCGGAGCGGGAGTAACGGTAGCAGAGAGTTTCTCGGTCTGACCTACACTCATAAGAAGCGTTTCGGGAGCAACTTTTACCACGGATACTACTGTATCGTCGCCATTGCCACCATTGTTACCACCGGGGTTGTCCGTGGGCTCGCAACTGGTGAATGCCACCATTGCGATTGCGCTAAGCGCAAGCATAAAATACTTTTTCATAACTTAAAAAATAGTTTTGTTGTTGATAATTATTGTTTTGTTGATAATTCGGTTGTTTGACGCAGATAGGGGTTGTACATCGTTTCGCCGGTAGGAATCTCGAAGGTGATGATACCTGCTTGGAAAGGTGATTGGCTGGAGCGGCTCTTGTACATGTGGTTGTCTCCGCGCTCCACCTCTTTGCCCCAGCGGCGGAAAGTCTGCAAGCCGCGACCTTCGCCCCAGAGTTCCACACGCCAGTTGTAGCGGATGGCTTCGCCCAACGCCTCGTGGTCTGACAAGGTAGCCAAGTAGGTGCTGTAAATAGTCTCCTGCCCGTCTTTGTAACGCTCATCTAACAAATCTTTCAGACGCTCCAGGGCTTTCACGTCGTCATTCCCGCGCCATGCTGCCTCTGCAGCAATCAGGTATGCTTCCTCCACGCGCATATACACAAGGTCGCTCAGCCAATCGCGGTCTGCCATAGGCTCCGTGCTCGATGCAGAGAAGAACTTACCATCAGGGGCGTATTGATAGTTGGGGTCAGCCTTGGGGTGAGCATTGTAGTATTTGTTCCACCAGCCCTCACGAACATCCCAACCCATATCTTGCACTTGTTTGAACAAATTGGCATCAATACCTTTTACATCCCCTGCCGAAGCGTAGGAATACGAGTAGATATCGCATTGTCCAAACCAAGAAGCCAAGGAGGTGGTGTTCTCTACCGTTACATCCAATCCCCAAATCCACGACTTGGTATCCTTGTTGTTAAAGCCGTTGGTCAGCACTTCTGCGCGGGGAAGAATCGTTGCGGTAGTTGTTCCGAGGAGTTCCTCTGCCTGCTTCAGCGCATTCTCATAGTCTCCTTTGTTCAGGTAGGAATAAGCCAAGGTCATGCGTGCCACATCGATGTTTGCTTCCAACTTGTTGCTGCCGCGGTCTATCTCATTGAAGACGGAGAAGTACTGAATCGCGTCAATCAAGTCTTCTTCCACTCGCAGATACACATCCGCTGCGGTCGAGCGCGGGGCACCCAATGTGGTGTCTGCGCGGGTGTCGTCCTCGGTGTAGATAGGTACGGACAACTCCGTATTGATATCTATCTCATCAATGGTCTTGCAGAAGAAACGTTGCAGTCCGGCGTATGCCCATCCGCGCATAGTGAGCAATTGCGCATAATAGTAGCCGTTGGTGTACTCCTCGTCCGTCATGGTCTTTGCTGCTTCGGAGTCTGCTTCCGGAATACCGGAAACCTCCAATGCGTTGATTCCCTTGTTGCACAGGCGGATGATGTTGTAATAATAACTCCAGAAATAGGCGCGGCGTCCGTAGGTCTGCATCTGCTCGTCGCTTACAAACCAGCCGTAGCGCTGCGACTTCATCGCGATATCGCCACTAAGAAGGTCGGTCGAAAGGTCTATGCTTCGCTGTGCAAAGTAATCGTGCTCGCCACCATATTCATACAACTTGGAATACACACCGCGCACCGTACCTTCCAGTTTGTTGTCCATCTGCTCGTACTGACCTTCGGTGATGGTGCTACCGCTTGGCAATTGGTCAAGGCTGCAACCTACCAATGCCAATGCCAATGTAGCCGTCAGTATATAAAATCTTGTTTTCATTGCTTTATTCTTCTATTTATCAGTTAGACATTAGAAAGATAGTTTAATACCACCCATAATGGTTGACAACGGACTGTAGCCGTGGGTATCAGACGAACCGGTGAACGAGGTCATCGGGTTGTAACCCTTGCGAGCGGTCAAAATAGCCAAGTTAGTAGCGCTGACATAGATTTTCAGACGGTTGAGTTTGATTTTCTCAATCAACTTCTTAGGGAAGTTGTAGCCTACCTGAATATCATTGAGCGAAAGGTAAGAGTTGCTTGTCAGGAAGCGGGTGGAGGTCATGTTGGTGAAGGAAGCGTAGTCGCCCATACCGTTAGTCAGTTTGGGGATATCGGTATTGGTGTTAAATTCCGTCCACGAGTTGAGCATATCCACGTGCCAGTTGTGTCCGCCTACTACGCCGTCGTCCATCAAAGTCATGTACGTGTAGTCGTAGCCGTAGCCGCCGATACGGTAAGAGCACGACGCCGAGATGGTTACACCATATACCTCTAAATCGATACCGAAACCGCCGTCCAGGTCGGGCAAATATGATTGACCGGTGTATTGCAGGGTCGCAAACGAAGCGTTGTTCGTGCTGTCGCAAGCCAGATAGGTTTTGGCATCCTTGTCAGGATTCTCCAACTCCCATTGGTGAAGCGAAGGGATGTAGTTGCGCTCGTTGTTATCCAAGGCAGCACCTAACCCGCCCTTGTTGGGGTCATACCATGCTTCGTACAGCGCCTCGCCCTTATCGTTGATACCTGCATATACATAGGTGTAGTGGTCATACATAGAGTGCCCTACAGACATGGCGCCCGACATCTTCTGACGAACGGCGTTGCCGTCTGCATCATAGTAGTCAATAGGCATTTCAAGCATCTTGTTGGTGTAGTGTGAACCATTGAGATGGATATCCAACTTCACATTACGGGTATCTACCGCATGTATCTTGAAATCAAATTCAAAACCTTGATTTACCATCTTAGCGTCGTTCACGGGCAGCGAACTATATCCCAAAGAGGGGGCTACCGCACGACTGAAGAGCAGGTTGTTCGTCAACTTGTAGAAATAATCCAACTCCACGTCTAACCATTTGCCGACAGAGAATTCCAGTCCGAGGTCGGTAATGCTGGCGCGCTCCCAGGTGATGTTCTCATTTCCCTTGCTACCCCATACATAACCTATCTCGCCGTTCACATTCTCAATGGAATAGAGGTCTGTATAGGAATAGAGCGAACTTAATTGGTTACCCAACTCACCCCAACTCAGGCGCAACTTACCGTCCTTGAGGTACTCACGCGCAGGCTCGCAGAAATCTTCGTTAGTGAAAGTCCAAGCCACACTTGTGGAACCAAAATGTCCCCAACGGCGCCCTGGAGCATAGCGTGAGGAGCCTTCTGCACGATAATAAGCATTAAGAGTATAGCGGTCTTTGTAACTATATCTAGCCGATGCAACCCAAGAGTCTATAGCAAATCGGTCAGTAACACCAGATACATCATTCATCTGAATGCCATTACCCAATTCAAGGCTACTTCCATCTGCCAAGTACGATTTCCTACCATACATATAACCATATTGGCAGATGTAGTTTTCGTGTCCAGCCATTAAACTAACGGTATGATCTCCAAACTCCTTGTCATATTCCAGCAATTCTTGTGCCGTAATGGCAAGAAAGTTGTAACTATGCTGATATATACGTCCGATACCTTCGGCATCTCCATAGTACTTGTTAGTTAATTGGGATGCTTTTTCGTTTAGATATAGCATGCCCGCATTTATCCTAAATTTTAAGCCATCGTACAACTTAAACTCTAACATACCTTTGGCATCCAGAGTGTTTTCTGTATAGCGCTCTTTATCCAAACGAAGCGAACCGGCAGGGTTGATGCCGAAACCGAAAGCACGGTTTAGGGTCGTACCATAATCATACGCCAGCAATCCTGTGCGCGGGTCGGTATAGGTCTCGCCGTTCTCGTTGCGCAGATAAACGGGATAAATCGCCGGAATGGCATTCACGTAGTAGAAACCGTTGTTCATCGCGCCATCGCCATCTTGGTTTGGGGCATTCATATCCGAATAAGTATATGCTATATTAAGATAACCTTTCAACCATTTTTTGGGCTTGAAGTCAATGTTGCTGCGCACCGTGAAACGGTTGTAGTCAGAAGCCTGATAGTAACCTTCGTCCATCAAGTAACCAATACTGGTATAGTAGTTCACTTTCTCCGTACCGCCGTGGAACTTGATGTTGGCATCCATCTTCTGACCCACGCGGAAAATAGCGTCTTTCCACGACTCCAATTGCTCATAACCTTTGCGACGGGTCATCATGCCGGGGTCAAATCCATAACTTGCCAAAGACTTGCCATCCGCCGTAAGCGTAGAATTAATCAAGAACCGACCTTCATTCTCCCATAGATTATAACCCTTGGATAGACCGCTACTGCTATAGAGCGCCTTGTTTGCCGCATCTTGCGCAGCAGCCGCAGTAGAACCATTAGCGCGGAAACCATTGTAGAGGCTTAACCATGACAATTCTACATATTGCTCCGGGCTGGAAATAGTCTCGTACAAAGGCAACAAACGCATGTTCGCACCGTACTTCACGTCCACATCTATCTTTCCTTCATCGCCGGAGTTACCTTTCTTGGTGGTGATAACAATCACACCGTTGGCACCGCGTGCCCCATACAAGGAGGCTGCCGATGCGTCTTTCAGAATGGTGGTAGAAGCGATATCACCCGGGTCAATGGCTGAGATATCGCCATCGTAGGGCACACCGTCCACCACATAGAGTGGCGTGCTGCTACCATTGAGCGAACCTACACCACGTATCACGACGGTAGCATTCGTACCGGGTTGACCGCTGGTGTTGATAACTTGCACACCGGCTACCTCACCGGTCAAGGCTTTGGAAATCTCGGTCGGGCTCTTCTTCTCTATCGTCTCGGCATCCACTGCCTGTGCGGAACCACCATAACTACCTTTCGATACGTTTCCATAACCCGTTACGACCACCTCTTGAATTACCTCGGTGGCTTCGTGTAACACTACGCGCACGCTGCGCTTGACGGCTACTTCTTGCGATTGCATTCCGACATAACTTACTACCAACACGGTAGCATCATCGGGTACCGTCAGGAAAAACTCACCATCGTAATCGGTAATCGTACCCTGGGTTCCGCCCTTCACTTGGATACTTGCACCGATAATAGGTTCGTTCTTCTCATCTACTACCACACCGCTAACCTGTTGCTCCGCCATCATCACGATGCTGAGCATACATAGCGCCATAAGTGTAAAGAACTTTTTCATCCGTTTGTTTATTAAAAGTTTTGTTATCTAATTTGCTCGTTTCTTGCAGTATCTCCTCCTTACTGCTTACTTTTTGTTATTTGGGCTTTCGCTTGTATCCCAAATTGGAGGGCAAAGATACGGCTTTTTTTTTGTATGTGCAAGTTTTTGGCAATAAAAATGTGATTTTTCTTCATTTTTGTGTTGTAAAACATATTTTTTAATAGAAAATTGATAATTTTTAAGTTGTACAACATAAAAATAAGCCTATTCGTAGGTCAAAATGGACAAATGACAAGTTGTCAGTATTTCTTCTGACGCTTTGAGTAGTTGGGCGGGTGTCGAGTGCGCAATCTGCTCGTATGTCTCCACCCATGTAGGCGCGTGTCCGAAGTACAAAACCGACTTCGCCATGGCGAGCGCGTTGTTCTCCTGATTGAGCGAAGCAATCGCCATCTGTCCGCGCAGTTGTTGCAGGGCATGTCTTACTTGCGATTCGCTGAGCGGATGCGAGCAGAGTTTGTCCAATTCTTCGTTGCAGAGCCGCAAACACTCGTCGAAATGTTCGGGCTCGCAGGCGAAATAGGTGCACCAATAGCCCGTGTCGGAGAGCGGCGTGTAGGTGGACTCCACGGTATAGACCAGTCCGCGCGACTCGCGCAGACGCAGGTTGAGCCGCGAGTTAAGGCTACCCCCGCCTATTATATTATTAAGGAGATAGAAAGGCAGTTGCAGTTCATGCCCGAGAGGGTAGGCGATATTGCCCAACATCGCATGCACTTGGTGGGTGTGGCGCTTGTAGGCGATGCGCTCTCCTTGTCGCGGGTCTTTCGCGGGTCTTTCGCGGGTCTCTCGCGGGTCTCCCGCAGGTCTCCCGCAGGTCGTCCGCAGGTCTCCCGCAGGTCGAGCGGACGGATTCTCGCCAACGCCGACCTCGCCAAACTCCCGCTCGGCGAGGCGGAAGAAAGTGTCGGGGGCGATACTGCCTTGGCAGAAAACCACCATCCGCTCGGGGCGGTAGTGCAGGCGCATCCATTGCTGTGGATAAGCCGAGGATAAGCCGATGTTGCGCAGGGTCTTCTTCGTGCCGAGAATGGGCATCGCCAGCGGGTGCCCCTCGAAGAGCATGCCCTCGAAATCATCGTAGATGAGTTCGCTCGGAGAGTCGTTGTAACTCTCTATCTCGTCGAAAATGACGCCCAATTCCTTGTCCGTCTCATGTTTCGGGAAAGTCGGGCGCAACACCATCTCCGCCAGCAGGCGCAGGGTGCGCGTGGTATGCTCGGGCAGCGTCGCGGCATAGAATGTGGTCTCCTCCTTGGTGGTGTAGGCGTTTATCTCCCCGCCGATACCCTCTATGCTGTTGATAATCTGGCGCGCAGTATGCTTCTCCGTGCCTTTGAAAACGCAGTGCTCGATATAGTGCGCCATGCCGTTCTCCGCAGGCTGCTCGTCGCGGGTCCCGGCACCGACCATCACCCCCACATAGACCACGGGCGAGTCTGTCCTGCGCACGACCACGCGCACTCCGTTGGGCAGATTATGGTAAAAAGTTTCGCTATTCTCTTGCATATTTGAAAAATAATTTGTACCTTTGCAGCCGATTTCGTATCTGTGTACGCGGCATTGGCGGAATTGGTAGACGCGCCAGACTTAGGATCTGGTTCCTAACAGAGTGAAGGTTCGAGTCCTTTATGCCGCACAGCGAGCCGTTTGGCTCGCTTTTTGTAGGGATAGTTTTTTAGAAGTGTTTTCTCCTAGAAATTCTAGTTTTTCTAGAAATTCTAGATTTTCTAGGTCTAATAAAAAGCGATAGTATGAAAAAGATTTCTTTTGTTATTTTGACGATGGCGGTAGGGTTGCTTGCCGCATCTTGTGATTTTGAGAACAACTCCCAGTACACCCCTCAGATTGCTTTATCTTTGCCGGTTCGCAGTTGCGGGCATGCGGATACTGTGGTGGTGAAAGATACGCTGGGGTATCGCTACGATAAAGACGGGAAGGCGGTGCTTGATACCATCCACGTGGGCGATACGGTGCGGATGGTCGTCGCCATCAGTGCGCAAGGTAATGTGCTGACCGGCTTCCAGACCACGTGGGACACGGCAGCGCTGCAACTGGAGTTCCTCGCGATGGACTCTATTGCCTTTGCCTTAGATACCGCCAAGAGCAATATCCCTGCGGGCACGCTGGTGTTTCAGCCCGGTTACAACATGGCGGTGTTCCCCATCCGCTACATCCCGCGCAAGAACGTTACCACAGACCTCACCCTTGAGGTGCAATCCGACTCCAAGTACTCCCCCAGCACGTTCACTATCCAACAAACGGCAGAGTAAAAGGGACGAAGGATAAAAGATAAAGGATAAAAGACGAAATAGCATCCGCTCTGAGCCCTCAGAGACGAGTGTAATAAGTCTTTTATCCTTTATCTTTTATCCTTTATCTAACACCAGTTTGGCTTCTTGCCATAGGTCCTCCATCTCGTTGAGGGTCATCTCTCCCATGCGTTTCCCCATCTCCGTAGCCCGCTGCTCAATGTAGTTGAAGCGGCGGATGAACTTCTGATTGGTCATCTCCAGCGCGTTGTCGGGGCGTATCTTGTACTTGCGGGCGGCATTCACCAGCACGAACAGCAGGTCGCCGAACTCCTGCGTCATTGCCTCGCGCGTCTGCCCCTCCTTGCGGCATTCCGCTTCAAACTCCCCTATCTCCTCTTTCACCTTTGCCCACACGTCCTCGGGGTTCTCCCAGTCGAAGCCTACGTTCGCCACTTTGTCTTGTATGCGATAGGCTTTCACCAGCGCGGGTAACGCCTCAGGGATTCCTGCCAGCACGGTCTTGTTGCCGCCTTTCTCTTTCAGTTTCACCTGCTCCCAGAGGTGGCACACATCTTCTGCGTTCTTCGCTGCCGCCTCGCCATACACGTGCGGGTGGCGGAATATCAACTTGTCGCAGATACGGTTGCATACGTCAGCAATGTCGAAGTCGCCCGTCTCGCTGCCCATCTTCGCGTAGAACACCACGTGGAGCAGCACATCGCCCAACTCCTTGCTAATCTCCGTCTTATCTTGTTGTACGATGGCAGAGGCAAGTTCATACACCTCCTCTATCGTGTTCTCTCGCAGGCTCTCAAAAGTCTGTTTCCTATCCCACGGGCATTTCTCCCGCAACTCGTCCATCACCGTCAGCAGGCGGTCGAAGGCTTTCAGTTGTTCCTCGCGTGTGTGCATTGTGTTGTTGTTAATGGTTAATGCCGATTGGTAATAATAATTGAATAATAGTTGAATTTGTTGAAATAAAAATGTTCTTGTTCGTTTTTGTAATGTATTTTTGTTTGTTTTTGTGTACCTGTGTTTTTATCATTGGTTCTCGTAGTTTATCAGTTCAAAACGATTATCTTCCAGCCTGCCGTACGTCCACTGCTGGAAGCAGTCGCCGAGGATTATCACGCGGCTGTTGCCGGTGATTTGCAGGTCAAGGTCGATATGGCGATGTCCGAAGATATAGAAATCGTGGTGGTTGCCCAGCCGCTCCTGCTCTTTGGCGAAAAGCACCTGCTCTTCGTGCTGCTCGCCTTTGTAGGGACACGGGTGCGCCAACTCTTTCAGTCGGCTGCGCTTTGCCCATTCGTAGCCCAACTCGTTGCCCCACTTCGGTGGTAGCAGGCGAAACCAAAATTGGCAGAAAGGATTGTGGAAGACCTTTCGCAACCAGATGAATCGCTTGATTTTCTTTAGGATGGGTGCAGGATAGAGCAATGGATAATCCGAGGGTAGAACGCCGTCGCCGTGGCACATAAAGACCCGCTTGCCCGCTATCTCTGTGTCGAGCGGGCGGCGGTGGACAGTCATGCCCGTGGTTTTTGCCAAGCGCCCGAACGTCCAGAGGTCGTGGTTGCCGATGAAGAAGTGCACGGCGATGTCTTGGTCAGTCAGGCTGCGGATACACTGTAGCACCGGCGCATACTGCGCCTTGGAACTATCCTTCCAAAAATACTCGCACCAGTAGTCGAAGATGTCGCCCAGCAGGTAGATGGCGGTGGCATCTTGAGCCATATACTGCAACAAGTCCACCAACCGCTGTTGGTGGCTTTGCCCGTCCGCTATCGCCCGCGAACCTAAGTGTGCATCGCTTAGAAAATAAACTGCCATAATTACAGCATTCCCAACTCCAATTTGGCTTCCTCGGACATCATGTCTTTGCTCCACTCGGGCTCAAAGACGATATTCACGTTCACGGTCTCTATGCCGTCCACGCTCCCCACTTTCTGCTTGATATCCTCCACGAGGAACTCCCCCGCCGGGCAACTTGGAGCTGTCAGCGTCATGTCGATAGTGCATACGCCGGGCTCGGTCAGGTCTATCTTGTATATCAGTCCGAGGTCGTAGATGTTGACGGGTATCTCGGGGTCGAACACCGTCTTTATCATCCTGAGTACTTGCTCTTCTTGCTCTAAAAACTCGTTCATATAGCCTTAGTCGTTGCTATTGTTGAAGTTCACCACGGGCATCATCTTGTCGCCGCCCTGCACCTGCGGTAACTTGCCGTCCCATTTCTCTATCCAGTCTTCTTGGATAATCAACTTCGACAGCGAAGCGGAGATGGTGCGGTTGTAGTACGCCTCCGCATCGGCTTTGATTTTCATCGCTTTCGCCTCACCTTCGGCTTTGGCAACGGCTATCTTCGCATTGGCTTCCGCCTCTTTCACCTCGTTCTCGGCTTTCAGTGCCGCCTGCACAGCCGCGTTCTTCGCGTCAATCATCTTGCGCAGGCTCTCCGGCGGCGTAATCTGCGAGGTGAACTCCGTTACGATAAAGCCCTCCGCGGTCAGCGCACTGTCCAGCATGAGCCTTACTTCGTTCTCGAATTTCGCACGGTTTGCCATCAGTTCGTCGCTCGTGTAGTTGTTCGCGGAGATACGATAAGCATCGTAGATGACGGTGTGCATGTACCCTGCTTCTATATCCGATAGGTCGCGGCGGTACTTGAAGAAGACATCCACCGCCTTCGCACGGTTCAGATAGTATGCCATCGTCGGGTCCATCGTGAAGATGGCCGCATCTCGGGTCGTAACCGTGAAGGGCTTGTAATCAACGCGTTGCACGTAGGTCGGATATTTGAATACATCCGTCGTGATGGGGCAGTAGAACACATAACCCGTTACTGGCGAAGCATCCAGCGTGCCCTGCTCCGTGAGCGACAACTTGTTGAAACGCACACCTACCGCACTGCTGTCCACCCGCGTGCAGCGTACAAAAAATCCAAAGATGGTGCCGAGCACGATAACAATGATTAGACTGTACTTGACCCATGCAGGTGCGGGAGTTTTCTCTTTCACGTTCATAATGTTCAAAGGTTAGAAAATGGATTTATCATTCGGCTATCCGTTGCCGTAGTTCTTCTCTCTGTTGCTCGTTACTAATGGTATCGATGACATCTTGCATGAAAGCATTGACGAGCAACTTGCGTGCGGTGGCTTCTTCCAAGCAGCGTTGCTGCATATAAAACAATGCCGACTCATCCAGTTGCCCGGTGGTCGCCCCGTGGGTCGCTTTCACGTCATCGGCGTAAATCTCCAACTGCGGCCGTGTCCGCATAAGGGCTTTGTCGCTCAAGATCAGGTTGCGGTTGGTCTGGTGCGCCTCGGTCTTCTGCGCATCCGGCGCAATCCGTAGTTGCCCGTAGAACTCGCCCTGCGTCGCATCGTCTAACACAAACTTTATCAACTGTTTGCTGTTGCCGCCGCCAACGAGATGTTGCACATTCGTTGTCAAATGCACCTGCTCTTCCCCGTGCAGAAAAGCCAAGCCGTAAATCTCCGTTCGGCAGCCTTCGCCCCGTTGCTCCACGGTTATCTGCCCCTCGGACGCCCCTGCTGCAATCTCCGTCGGCGAGAGGTATAGGGCATGCACCTTGAGCGACGAACCCGCTTCCTGCACCACATGCAGGTCAAGCCCGGGCGCGTTCACGAAGACCATCTCCCGATGTTCGCCCGCGGCAAGAGTAAGTATGTTAGTGCTCAAACTGCTCATAGCCTTTTTCTTCCAGTTGTAGTGCCAGTTCCTTGCTGCCGGTCTTCACTATCTTGCCGTCTGCCAACACGTGCACGAAGTCGGGCACGATATAATCCAGCAATCGCTGGTAGTGGGTGATGACAATCGACGCGTTGTGCGGGGTCTTCAGTTTGTTCACACCCTCTGCTACAATCCGTAGCGCGTCTATATCCAGTCCCGAGTCGGTTTCGTCGAGGATAGAGAGACACGGCTCCAGCATCGCCATTTGGAAAATCTCGTTTTTCTTCTTCTCGCCACCCGAGAAACCTTCGTTCACGGCACGGTTGTTGAGTTTGTCCGCCATCTCCACCAGTTTCTTCTTCTCGCGCATGAGTGCCAGAAACTCCTTGGCGGACAGTGCCGCTTTCCCCTCGTACTTGCGTTTCTCGTTCACTGCCGTGCGCATAAAGTTCACCATGCTCACGCCGGGAATCTCCACGGGGTACTGAAAACTGAGGAACACTCCTTCGCGAGCACGCTGCTCAGGCGGCATCTCCAGCAGGTTCTTTCCTCGCAGCCACACCTCGCCGCCCGTAACCTCGTAGGCGGGATTACCCGTCAGCACCGCGCTCAGCGTGGACTTGCCCGCACCGTTCGGTCCCATAATCGCATGCACCTCACCCTCGTTGATACAGAGGTTCACGCCTTTCAATATCTCCTTGCCCGCAATACTCGCGTGCAAATCTTTGATTTCTAACAATAGCATACTACCTATTCTAATTATTTAACTCCTTCTCCCTCCCCCGCGGGGTCCCCGAAAAATCTCTGATTTTTGGGGTGTTCTTGTAGGGGGAGATGGAGGGGGTCCTATGGGTCCTATTATTTCACCATCGCCATCACTACCTCGCCTACGGCTTGCAGCGTCTCGTGGCTGATGTTGCGCATATCGTCTTCGCGCGTATGCCACCATGCAGGGAAGCCCGTCGCCGAGCGGGTGTCGTAGTGGATGATATCGATACACGGCACGCCACCCAGCGTATTCACATAGTAGTGGTCGTCTATCAGCGGGTATGCCGTCTGGTTGATGAAGTACTTGCCGTAGCCGAGCCTATCGGCGGTACGCCAAACCTCCTCCACGTAGTTGTTGGCGAACTGCTGCGAGTACAACTCCCGCGGGAAGACAGCATCGGGTGCCCCCACCATATCCAGCAATATACCGAAGCGATACACAGGCGCGTTGGCGTTCTCTTGCCGCCGCATGCCCCACAACTGGCTGCCCAAGCACCATGTGTCCTCGCGCTCCACGCCCGTGAAGAACTGCGGCGTACCCATGTCCTCACAGTCGAAGAACACGATATCCACCGGCGTGGTAAGCGCCGAGTCTGCCATTAGGAGGCTTATCTGCCGCGCTACCTCTAAAAGCACGCCCACGCCGCTCGCACCATCGTTGGCGCCGGGCACGTTCATATATCGGTCTTCATAATCCTCTTCCTCATCCGCCCACGGACGCGTGTCGTAGTGCGCACAGAGCAGCAGGCGCGGGTGGTGCTTGTTCTGCTCGGTGTAGAAATGCCCGATGATGTTGTACACGGTCTGTTGCCGCCCGCTGTAATCGGTCATCGTCCCTTTCTGCAACTCCACATCGGCGTCGCACGAGCGCAGGAACTGCATGAGATACACCGCGCAGTCAGTATGCGCCTTGCCGTTGGGCACGCGCGGACCGAAAGACATCTGTTGAGCAATGTATTGATATGCCGAGTCGGCAGAGAACGGCGGACGCTGCTCGCCAACGGCAGAGGACTTCTTGCCGCAGGCGGTGGCAAGCAACACCACCGCGAGGGCAAAGACGGATATACGAATAGGTCGTTTCATTTAGTGTATATTCAGTTCACTAATACTTGTATGCGTTTGTATGGCTTTGATAACCAGCGCGATGGGTTCTGCGAGGCTCTCTATGTGCACCTTGGCGCAGCGGCTGTTGTCGAAAGGCAGCGAGTCGGTGAAGACGATTTCTTCCAATTCGCTGTCGGTAATCCGCTCGCAGGCGGGACCCGACATCACGCCGTGACTCACCACGGCACGCACGCTCTTCGCTCCGGCTTTCTTCATCACCTCGGCGGCTTTGCAGAGAGTGCCGGCGGTGTCTGCCATATCGTCCACTATCACTACGTCCTTGCCGTACACATCGCCCAGCACGCGCATCTCGCTCACTTGGTTGGCTACCTCGCGGTGCTTGTAGCATATCACCATCGGCACTTCCTTTTCTGTCAGTCCGTGCAGTTTCTTGGCGAAGGTCGCAGCACGTTTCGACCCGCCTACATCGGGCGAAGCCACAATCAGTTTCTTTAGGTTGAGGCTTGCCACATACGGTGCCAGTACGTTCGAGCCGTAGATATGGTCCACAGGAATATCAAAGAAACCCTGTATCTGGTCGGCATGCAGGTCAACGGTGATGACGCGGTCGGCGCCGGCGGACTGAATCATGTTCGACACCAGTTTCGCACCAATCGACACGCGGGGTTTGTCTTTGCGGTCTTGGCGTGCCCAGCCGAAATAGGGAATCACAGCAATCACTTTGTACGCGCTCGCACGCTTCGCTGCGTCAATCATCAGCAGCAGTTCCATCAGGTTGTCTGTCGTGGGGCAGGTCGGTTGCACTAAATAGACCGAGTGCCCGCGCACCGACTCGTTGTAAGAGACTGCGAACTCGCCGTCGGAGAAGCGGTCGATGTTTACACTACCTAACTGGCATCCCAGTTGTTCACAGATACGATTTGCCAAATCTACTCCCTTGGAGCCGGCAAACACCTTGTAGGGGCTAATTTCTGTCGCCATAATGTATTTTGGGTTTATTTGTTTATCAGTTTTGCCTGTCTTCTAGAAGCCTTGCGTTTACTCCCGAGCCTCTCTCAGTTCTCTATGTCTCTTCTCTGTTTCCCGAATCTCTCTGAGTTCCTGAGTCTCCCGAGCCTCAACGCCCCGCCTCTCGAATCATCTTCACTCTTCAACGGTCTAAACCTATACTATCTACGATATATTGTTTTGATTAGCAATGTTGTTTGGGTTTCTTATTGAATATCAAATCCAATCCCTGCGGCTCATAATAAGGAAACTTCAGGTCGCTGGATATGAGTGGAATATGCTCTGTCATGGATTGCGCAATGATGATATGGTCGGAAGGGTCGTTGTGCCAATCCGGTGTCTCCAATCCCGCATAGGTCAGCAGATGTTCTTTTTTGATAGGTAGAATAGTGATGTTGTAATTTTTTTCAATATCCTGTATCATTTGCTTGGCAGTTTTCCATTGTTTGGCGCATACTCCTTTGGTTTTGTGGAGGTGTACCAACTCTTTGATGGATTCTGCACTAATATAAAAAGTGTTATCATAGTCATCCAGCAACGCTAAAACATCACGACTCAAGAGTTCCTTGTCGTTGGCTGCATAGATGAATATATTGGTGTCCAATAAGTACCTCATTGCAGTAAAATGGTCGGGTCATTGATGATGATAGTACCCTGTGATTTCAAACATGCCTCCCAAAACTTGCTGACTTTCTTTTGGGGCTGTTGTGTTGTGTTGGTGTTATTCGTGTCCATAGTTTAAGTAAATTAGAATCTAAACAATTAATGAATAATTACATGATAATTAACGTGAGTTCTATATAAGCGAACTATTTCAGCAGTCAAATAGTAATTTGGTTTTTGGTAATGAATTAATGAATAATTACACGAAAATTATATGTTAAAGAAAAAATATTTGAATAATTTTTGGTAATTTTTGTTGAAATAAAAAATCATCGTCATTTCGAGGTATATGTTTCTTATTTCGAGTTAATTACACGTTAAAAAACTCCCACACGTAAATTACACGTTTACTTGTTCTTGCGTTTCCTGTTTTTCCCCTCGTTGGGGTTGTTCGGCAGGTCGTTGAACGCAGGGAAGTCGCAGTTCAGCCTGCCGTCGGAGAGGCGGATAATATCTTCCCGCACACGCGCCATGCCGGACTCTTGGTCGCGGTTCCAGAGATAGTTTTTCTGCCGCATACACTGTGCGATATAGAGGGTCAATGCCTCGCGTTCCGCCTGATTTTCAATGGAGCAGGCATATACTATCATGTCTTGCAGTATGCGCCCGTAGTTGCGCATACGAATAGGGGTAATGTTTCGATTCAGTATCTCGTGCATAATGATGTGAAATGTGCAAATTTGAAAACGTATAGAAGAATACCTCGCGCTCTAAGAGCAGTGGCATGTTAATTATTAATTGTTAATTGTTAATTGTATCGCTTACTTCTTCTGCTTAATCAGGTAAATCAGGGTGGGGTAGTGGTCGCCGTATCCGTTCTGCCATACCCCCGACTTGTGGGTGCGCAGCGGCGTCCCTTTGTCTTTCCCGTCCTGCACCGTCAGGAAAGGCTTGTTGAATATCTCCGACTTCCAGTAGCACCATTTCCCCTCCTCCAACTTCGCGTTCATCAGCGGCTCCGAGATGATGATTTGGTCGAACAGGTTCCAACTCCCGTTGTACGCAAGGCTGCCTATCCCGCGGTCCAGTTTCTGCCACATCGTGTTGAAATACCCCTGCTCTGCCACCTCCTCGCGCGTCTTCCGCGCTTGCAGCACCTCCGCGCAACTGTGGTTGAACGGGTCATCGTTCAGGTCGCCCATGATGATTATCTTCGCCCGCGGCTCGCGGCGGTAGATGCTGTCGCATATCGAGAGCGTCAGCATGGCGGCGGTGTCGCGCGACGGACGCGAACTCAACTCCCCGCCGTAGCGGCTCGGCCAGTGGCACACGAGGATATGCACCTTCTCCGGCGAACCCTCGCCCGTCAGATAACCCGTTACCAGCAACTGCAGACGGCTCCTCACCACACCCCCGTCGGCATAGTGCGCCTTCAACTCATGCCCCGTAACGCGCGTCGGGCGAAAGGCGGTGCTGTCGTACAGGAAACCCACGTCCACGCCGCGCCTGTCCGGTCCTTCCAGCAGGATAGGTTTGTAGCGACGCTCATACTGACCGTTCACCACCCCGCACAGGTCTTCCAGACAGCCTATGTTCTCCACCTCTGCCACACCAATACAGGTCGCGCCCCTCGGGTCCTCGTCCGTACCTATCTGCGAGATAGCGTACGCCATCTTCTGCAACTTGTTCTCGTACTTGTACGACGTCCATTTCATACCCCCGTCCGGCAGGTATTCATAGTCGTTCTTCCCCTCGTCGTGAATCGTATCAAACAGGTTCTCAAGGTTGTAGAACGCGATAGCGCGCACATACTGTTGCCCTCGAACGGGCATCGCCAGCCCTGCCGCCAGCAGGAGCACGACAAGAGCGGTCTTGTGTCTCATAGGTGTGTAGAAGATAGGGTGATTCATAGCCTTTCCAAAATTCGCCGCAAAGTTACTGCTTTTTTTTCAAATACGCAAATAAAACGCAAAAAATACCGACCCATGCCCAAAAATCAACGCCCCGCCCGCTCCGCCCCCGAGCAACCCCCGTTTCCCGTTCGAGACGCCATGCCGACAATCTTGGGTGATTCTTGGGTGATTGTTGGGTGATTGTAGAGTGTCTCTCGAACCTATCTCGAACATCTCTCGAATCCCTCTCGAAACTCAGTCGAAACTCAGTCGAAACTCCACCGATACAATCTTAGGTGATTCTTAGGTGATTCGTAGGTGATTCGTAGGTGATTCAGCCGACCTTATGCAACCCTTGCCGAGAGAATGAAGAAAGAATCTGCCACCCCTCTGCGTCCGCCCTCCTCGGACCTTCCTGCATGCCATATCCCGCCCAAAAAAGACCTGACGGAAAGGAAAATGCAGGAAAATGCGATAGATATTTGCATGGTTCAATTTTTTTTTGTAATTTTGCGGGCTGAATAGGTGGAACTTTTCTGCCTCGCCGTCGCAAACAACAAACAATTAACACATTATATTACTATGGAAAAACCTTATGTCTTAGGGCTTGATATGGGAGGAACCAACTCCGTATTGGGCATCGTTGACGCCAGAGGACACGTCCTGGCGCGCACATCCATCAAAACACAAGCGTACCCCAAGATTGAGGACTACGTGAACGCACTCTATGAAGAGGCAATGAAAATCATCGAGCCGGTGGGCGGTATCGACATGTTCCGCGGCTTGGGAGCAGGTGCACCTAACGGCAACTTCTACACGGGCAACATCGAGTTCGCCCCCAACCTGCCGTGGAAAGAGGTTGTCCCCTTCTCCAAACTGATGAGCGAGAAGTTTGGTATCCCCTGCCGTATCACCAACGACGCCAATGCTGCCGCTATGGGTGAGATGACCTACGGTGCCGCACGCGGCATGAAGAACTTCATCATGATTACCCTCGGCACGGGCGTCGGCTCGGGTATCGTGATTGACGGAAAGGTAGTCTATGGACACGACGGCTTTGCCGGTGAGTTGGGACACACCAAAATCGTTCGCGGCGAGAACGCACGCCTCTGCGGCTGCGGCCACAAAGGCTGCTTGGAGGCGTATGCTTCGGCTACGGGCGTAGCACGTACCGCACGCGAGATAGTGATGAACACCAACGAGAAAACCCTCCTGCGCAACTTGGAGCCCGAGACCATCACATCGAAGGATGTATTCGACGCTGCCGAACAAGGCGACGAGGTAGCAAAGCGTATCTTCGACGAGACAGGCAAGATGCTCGGACAGAAGTTCGCAGACTTCGTAGCGTTCTCCGCACCCGAGGCAATCATCCTCTTTGGCGGCATGACCAAGTGCGGACACTATATCCTTGACCCCATCGTGAAGAGCATGAACGAAGACTTGCTGCCCATCTGGCGCGACAAAGTCAAAGTGATGTTCTCCGACTTGAAAGAGGCAGACGCAGCCGTGCTCGGTGCTTCGGCATTGGCATGGGGGGAATAATGCAATGGTGAGACTGCTCTATCAATTCCCAATGTGGTGGCAGAAGATGTACCGAACCGCGATATGGCGTATCCGCCCTGAGCGCAAAGCCGTCTATCTGACCTTCGACGACGGACCGATACCCGAGGTAACCCCTCGGGTATTGGATGTTTTACGCAAGTACAACGTCAAGGCAACGTTCTTCATGGTGGCGGACAACGTGCGCAAACATCCCGAGGTCTATCGGCAAGTGGTGGCGGAAGGGCACGCCGTCGGCAACCACACCTTCCACCATGTGAAAGGCATGCGGCTCTCCACCGCAGCCTACCTCCGCGAAGTGGACAAAGCAGCCGCACTCTTGGGCAACACCCGCCTCTTCCGACCGCCCTACGGCAGGACATGGGTCTGGCAACGAAAAGCCCTGCTGCAACGGGGCTACAAGATTTACCTGTGGGATGTGCTCACGCACGACTACCACAAGAAATACTCGCCCGAGCGCATGCTCTCTATCATCAAGACGCTGACGCGCAACGGCAGTATCATCAATTTCCATGACTCCTTAAAGTCCAACGAGCGTATGCTCGCAGTCCTCCCCCAAGCCATCGAATGGCTCCAAGCCGAAGGCTACGACATACTGCCGATAGAACTATCCTAACCTCTCCGCAAAGGGAGAAAACCCTAATTGTGCATTGTAGAATGAAGAAGGTTTCCTATCGCTTATACAGGGGGCGTCCCGATAGTGTCGCGGACGGTAAAGGAGGTGCGGTCTCCAGGCCGCACCATAGAGACTACTGGGGACGCAGGCGTCTCGCCTGCGGTAATATACCATTAATCCTCCTGCTGACGTTCCTCTCCTCGTGTGCCAACCGAGGCATAGGACCGCAGGGAGGACCGAAAGACACGGTCCCGCCGCGGATTGTGAAAGAGCAACCGCTGAACCAGTCCGTCAACTTCCACGGTAAGAAGATAGAAATCACCTTCAACGAGTATCTGCAACTCGATAACATCCAGCAGAATCTGCTCGTGTCTCCGCCGCAGCAGGTGTCCCCTGTCGTGAAAGCAGTGGGCAAGAAGGTAACGGTGGAGATGCAGGAAGACCTCATCGACTCCACCACCTACACCCTTGATTTCGGCAGCGCCATCTGCGACTACACAGAGAAGAACCCCGTGCGGGGCTACGTGTTCGCTTTCTCTACCGGCGACCGCATCGACTCCATGGAGGTCTATGGGCGCGTTGCCAATGCCGAAGACCTGAACCCCGTGTCGGGACTGATGGTCGGACTGCAAGCCAACCTCCACGATAGTGCTTTCTCCACCCTGCCTTTCACCCGCGTGGCGCGCTCCGACTCCTTGGGCGAGTTCAGCATTCAGAACCTGCGCAACGGTGTCTATCGTCTCTATGCCCTCCAAGACCAGAGCCGCGACTTCCTCTACCAGCCCGGCGAGGGACTGGCGTTCGCCGACTCACTCGTCATACCCGAGTACGAGACAGAAATCGTCTTCGACACAATATGGAAAGAGGTAGAACCTACTGGGGACGCAGGCGTCTCGCCTGCGGTAATAAATACTGGGGATACAAGTGTCTTGCAGGCGATAGAGTCTCCCTTTAAGGGAGATTTAGAGGGTCTCGACACCATCCTCACCATCCGCAACACCTACGTCGGACCTGCCGACCTCATGCTCTGGTTCTTCAAGGAAGACAAGCAGCGCCACTATTTCCAGCGTGCATACCGCGACGAGCCGCATATCATCAAGTTGCAGTTCTCCGCGCCGCAAGACAGCCTGCCCGCTCTGCGCGCCTTGCCGCCCTCTGCCGTGGACTCCACGCGCGCCGACAGCCTGTGGATCGACCCGTGGGCATACACCCTCCTCCAAGCCAACCCCACGCGCGACACCCTCGTCTACTGGCTCACCGACTCCATCGCCATCCGCCAAGACACCATCTATTTAGAGATGACGTACCTCAAGTCCGACTCCCTGTATAACCTCGTGCCGCAGACCGATACCGTCTCCGCCATCTACCGCGCGCCGCGCATGACCCAGAAAGCCAAAGAGGCGCAGGAGAAGAAAGCCCGCGAGCGCAAACTCGACCTCAAGAGCAATGCGAAAGACAAGTTTGAAGTGTACGACACGCTGTGCGTCATTGCCGCTTTCCCCATCGATAGTATCTACACCGACAGCATCCGCCTCTACGAGAAGCAAGACACCCTGCTCATAGACAAACCATTCACGCTCCTCCGCAAGGACGTGATGAGTTTCCAAGTTGTCGCCCCCTTGCAACAAGGCAAGCAGTATGAGTTGCACCTCGACTCCGCCGCCGTGCGCGACATCTACGGCGTGGCGAGCGACAAGAAGAAGTTCACGCTCAAACTGAAGACCCCCGAAGACTACTCCACCTTGCTCATCCGTCTGCCGGACTTCGACCCGCGTATCCGCTTGCAGTTGCTCAGCGAGAAAGACCAGCCTGTCCGCGAGTTGCCCGCCCGCGAGGAGGGTACGAAGTTCGAGTACCTCGCCCCCAAGACCTATTACCTGCGCCTCTATTTCGACTTGAACGGCGACGGCAGGTGGACGACAGGCGACTGGGCGACCAAGCGACAACCCGAGCCGGTCTATTATTTCCCTGCTAAACTCAGCCTGCGCGCCAACTGGGACTTCGAGGAGCGTTTCGACTACCTTGCCCGCCCCCAACTGGAAGCCAAGCCCCGCGAACTCCGCAAAGATGCCGCTACGACCAAGAAATAATCTTCATTTTAACATATAATTATCGTGTAACTAACCATTAATTTCTCGTTGCAGAATTATTTGAATAGATACACATACAATGTACTATGAAAAATAATTAATGAATAATTACACGTTAATTATATGTTAAAACAACCCACGACTATTACATGTTAAACAGCAAAACCAAACTCTTCGATTACGCGTTTCTTGCTACGGGGTTGCTCGTGCAAATCATCACCTATTGCATTGCGCCGAGCGGCGTGTGGTCGCTCGTGAGCGGACTGTGCGGTATCTTCTCGGTGGTGCTTTGCGCGCAGGGCAACATCCTCTACTATTTCTTCGGCTTTGCGCAGGTCATCACCTACACCTACCTCTGCGTCTTGGAGCATTTCTATGCCGAGATAGCGATGAACGTGTTCTATTTCGTTACCATGATTTATGGCGTGTTTGTATGGCGCCGCCAACTCAAGAGTGGCACCGAGGAGAAGAACAAAGTGCAGACGCGCCAGTTAAGCCGCAACACCTTTATCTGGATGTCAATAGTGTGCGTCCTGCTGTCGGTGCTGTGCGGCTGGTTGCTCAGCCGTTACACCGACGACCCCCAGCCCTACCTCGACGCTTTCACCACCGTGCCCGCCCTCTTCGCACAGATACTGATGATACTCGTCTATCGCGAGCAGTGGCATCTGTGGATGGTGGTGAACGTGCTGGCGTTCTTCATGTGGCTGAATGCGGGCGACTACTGCATCGCCGTGCAATACATCTTTTGGTGCGCCAACTGCATATACGGCTACTACCACTGGACGAGGCTAATTAAGAATTAAGAATTATGAGGGCGTATGCTCTGAATACTCTGATAACTCCGAATACTCCGATTACTCCGACAAATTGCCAAATTGTCAAATAAGCCGTGCCTACTCCCTACCTGCTCATAGAACACTTGACCAAGTCCGTCGGGTCGAAGGTCTTGTTTGAAGACATCTCGTTTGCTGTCAACGAGGGGCAGCGCATTGCCTTGATAGCCCGCAATGGTATAGGCAAGTCCACGCTGCTGGACATCATCGCCGGCAAGACCGACTACGACGATGGCAAAATCACCTTCCGCAACGGACTAAAGATAGGCTACCTTCCGCAGTCAATCACCATACCGGGGGCGCAGGCGCATACTGGGGACGCAGGCGTCTCGCCTGCGGGAATGGAGGTGCGGTCTCCAGGCCGCACCATAGATATCACTGGGGCCGCCCCGACCATGTCGCGGGCGGTAAAGAACACCTTAAGATTCACCCAACTCCTCACCCAACTCGGCATTACCGATATCGACAGCAAGCCGTTCGACCAACGCTCCGGTGGGCAGCAGAAGCGTATCGCCCTCGCCCAGGTGCTGGCAGAGGAGCCCGACTTCCTCATGCTCGACGAGCCTACCAACCACCTCGACCTCGACATGGTCATCTGGCTGGAGGAGTATCTCCGCAAGGCGCGTATCACCCTTCTGCTCGTTACCCACGACCGCTATTTCCTCGACCGCGTCTGCTCCGACATCCTCGAACTCGACCAAAACCAACTCTACACCTACCACGGCAACTACGCCTACTACCTCGAGAAACGTGCCGAGCGTATCGAGGCGCAGAACGCCGAGACCGATAAGTTCCGCAACCTCTACCGCACCGAGTTGGACTGGATGCGCCGCATGCCACAAGCACGCGCACACAAAGCGCAATACCGCATCGACAACTTCTACGAGATAGAGAAGAAAACCAAGCGGACTATCCAAGAGACGGACATCCGCTTGCAGGTGAAGTCCTCCTACATAGGCAACAAAATCTTCGAGGCGCACGAGGTGAGCAAGCGTTTCGGCGACCTGCATATCCTGCGCAGTTTCTCGTATGTCTTTGCGCGCTATGAGAAAGTGGGCATTATTGGCAATAATGGCACGGGCAAGTCCACTTTCCTGCGCCTGCTCTTGGGCGAGTTGCAGCCCGACAGCGGACACTTCGACATCGGCACCACTGTCCGTTTCGGCTACTACCGCCAGCAGGGGCTGCCGTTCGACGAGGGCAAGAAAGTGATAGACATCGTCCGCGACATCGCCGAGACCATCGACCTCGGCAACGGCGACCGACTGACGGCAAGCCAGTTCTTACAGCATTTCCTCTTCTCTCCTGCGCAGCAGTATGACTTCGTGGGCAAACTGTCGGGCGGCGAGCGGCAACGCCTGCACCTCTGCACGGTGCTGATGCGCAACCCCAACTTCCTCATCCTTGACGAGCCGACCAACGACCTTGATATCCCCACGCTGCAAGTGCTGGAGGAGTATCTGCGTGCGTTCAAGGGTTGTCTCATCGTGGTGAGCCACGACCGCTATTTCATGGACCGCGTGGTGGACCACCTGTTCGTCTTCCACGGCGACGGCGTCATCAAGGACTTCCCCGGCAACTACACCCAGTGGCGCGAAGCAAAATGTCCGGGTGCGCAGGCGTCCCCGCCTGCTAAGTTTCAGGTTTCAAGTTTCAGGTTTCAAGCAGGTGTCTCGCCTGCGGTAAAATCAAAGCGGTCGGACAGTGAAACGGTCCCGACAGATCGGGATAGATCGGGATGCGAGCATCAGACAGCGAAGCGGTCTGCCTCTGCTGCTCAGGGAGCAAGCAGAGGCAGAAAACTCTCCTTCAAAGAGCAGCGCGAGTTAGAGGAGATAGAGCAACGCTTGCCGCTGTTGGAGCAGGAGAAAGCCGCCTTGGAGCAGCAACTCTCCGGCGGCTTGACCGACCCGCAGGCGATAGCCCAAGTCTCCGCCCACTACGAGGAAGTGCAGACCGCCCTCGACGAAGCCGAACTCCGCTGGCTCGAACTGACCGAATAGAGAAGCAGCAGGTAGAAAAACTGAAGAGTAAGAGCTAATGATAAAAAAGAGAGATCAAAATAACAACTCTCAATGCTCCCTATTCATTCCTGACAAAAATAACTTTTTTTGCACATCTCGCAAAAAATGAGTATTTTTGCACATGTTTTGAAAACAAGGCTTAATGACCTATAGCAATTGTCTCTATGCCCAAGAAACATGTGAGAACGAAATCTGATGTAAAAGAATTATATACCCATAAAATCAACACAATATGACAAAAGAAGAATTTTTCACACTTTTATCCAAAGAAGTAGAATCTTATAAGTCCTATTTAGAAACAGACAGTCATGATTGGATTGTCAAAGGCTTTATAGATATTAACAAAAACGTCTATACTATTACAAATGATACCAAGGTTGTTTCTAAAATAATTGAAATTCTACTTATACCTCGTTTGGAAATCTTTGCCCAAAAGAATAATCTGATTTTAGAACTCCCCTCGGCTCAAAACTTTTACCCCGACCTAACTTTCAAAGACAGCGAAGGGCATCTTTTTGCTGTTGATTTTAAGTCAAGTTATTACGATGGAGATTCCGTTAATGGTCTCACTTTGGGGTCGTATTGGGGATATTTTCGTGACCGCGATGTGGTCAAAAGTATGGATTATACCTACAACTCTTATTCTGCTCATATTGTATTGGGGATGCTGTACAAACAGAGTGTAATAGATACAAATGAAAAAAATGTATATTCTGTGGATGAACTTGGGGCGATTCATTCAGTTATAGAACACTTTATCTTTTTTGTTCAACCAAAATGGAAAATCGCTAAGGATATACCAGGTAGTGGTAACACCCGAAATATCGGAGGAATCTCCAATATCGAAGATCTTATTAACGGCAACGGACCTTTTGCTTCTCTTGGTGAAGATGTATTTGATGACTATTGGATGAACTACTATAACAAAGTGGATGCACGTACTGCAGGCATTGGAGCACCCCATTACCATAATCTTGCAACGTATAAAACATACCTTCAAGGGCAATCTGCAAAACTAAAGAAACTAAACTAAATGCCTATAATTATACCACCTATAAAATCACAAGGGATCAAGACAAAATTAGTCCCGTGGATAAACGATCTGATTCTGCAATCTGGAATTAACATTCAGTATGCAAATTGGATAGAACCGTTCTTTGGTACGGGCGTAGTGGGTATAAATACTCCTGTTAGAGGCAAGCATATAGTCGCAGACACCAATCCGCACATTATTAATTTCTATAGAGAAGTGCAGAAGGGAAATATAACGCCACTAAATACACGAGAGTATTTGCAATACGAAGGTAGCATGTTATCCGTAGCTGAAGATAATGGATATGCTCATTACCGAGCCGTTAAGAATCGGTTTAATCAAAATCATAGTCCGTTTGATTTCCTATTTTTATCTCGTGCTGGTTTTAACGGAATGATGCGTTTTAATCGGCAAGGACATTGGAATGTCCCATTTTGTAAGAAACCAGAACGTTTTGCACCTGCTTATATCACCAAAATTTGTAACCAAATTGCTGGTATACAAAAAGTCATTCGAAAATACAATTGGGAGTTTAGCAATGTTTCATTCATTGAAACTATCAAGCGAGCACAAGCAGGGGATATAATTTATTGTGATCCTCCATATTATGGGCGTTACGTAGATTATTACAATGGTTGGACTGAGAATGATGAAATTGCTCTTTATGAAGCTTTGCTACATACGCCTGCACATTTTATACTCTCTACATGGCATCACAATGAATTCCGAGAAAACAAAATGATGAATCAACTTTGGAATCATTTTAATGTTGAGACTAAAGAACATTTCTATCACGGAGGCGGACATATTGAGAATAGACATTCTATGGTTGAGGCGCTGGTGTTTAACTTTGATTTACAACAAAAGCAAGATGTTATTGCAGAACAAAAGCATCAGCTTGAGTTGGAATTTTCTTCTACATGATAGGACTTTTTTCCCATACTGACAATTTTGTGCTCGTGCATGGTAATAGTATGGAGCAACTTAATAACATCAACCAAAAAGTTGATGTCATTTTTGCAGATCCTCCTTACTTTCTGTCAAGAGGTGTTTCATATTGTATTAATGGTACATGGAAAAATTCTGATAAAGGAGAATGGGATAGAAGCACAAGTCTTGAAAATATTAATGCATTTAACCACGAGTGGCTCTCTAAATGTCGCAATATATTAAAGGAGGATGGAACAATATGGGTTTGTGGTACGTTCCACAATATCTTCTCGGTTGCGACCTGTCTATTGGAGTTAGACTTTAAGATTCTAAATATTATCGTTTGGCAAAAAACAGATGCTACAGCCACATTATCAAGAAACTATTTCAGTTTTACTACCGAATATATTATTTGGGCTCGAAAATCAAAAAATAAAACACACTTTTTTAACTGTAACCTCTTAGAACAATTAAATGGGGGAAAACGTGTGTCTGATGTTTGGCGTATTCCATTTGTAGCATCCTGGGAAATGAAGCAGGGCAGACATCCAACTCAAAAACCTCTCCGCCTCCTCTACCGGGTTATACTTGCTTCTACCCGAGAGGGCGACACTATCCTTGACCCTTTCGCAGGGTCATGCACCACAGGAATTGCAGCAAACCTCCTTGGACGAAAATTCATAGGTATTGACATAGACGAGAAATATCTTGAATTGGGGAAACGACGCTATGAAGAAATACAAAACCCAACTATAGCAGCTAAGTATCTGCGCAAAATGGCAGAGAACCCAGAGGAGACTATGGTACTTGTCAATCATGTAAAATCAGAAACTTTGCAACTCATGATAGAAAAGGGCATTTGTTACCTACGAGCAGGAGAATCGAATGGGTCTTTAGAAGTTACTCCTGGATTTGAACGTATGCAATACGTTTGTCTCCATACGAACGGAAAAAATGTACATCTTTTCCGTCTAAGAAAGAAAGGATGTTTCAATATATGGACAAAAGAGACATTGGAAAAACACGGCTTTCGTCCTACACACGCACCATATTACATCGTACTGCCTTTTGATAACAAAACGGAAATAGAATGTAAACGGCTTCCACAATTACAACAACGGATGAATACTTATCGTGCCAAGATTTGCCCGCTTAGCGACTTTATTGGAATCAAATAGTTAACACACTTATCCATATTCCCCCCCCCTTACCCCAATCCCCCAAACGCGTACCTTGATTACCGATTTGATAGGACAAAATTTTGTCCTATCAATTTTTTTTTGTATCTTTGCATCGGGAAATGAGTTGTCAGTGGACAGCGGTCAGAGCAGACGATACTAATCAGTCTTTAATCCTGCATCCTTTATCCTTTATCAAAACATATGATTCGAGATTTCAGTTATCAGAATCCTACGCGGATTCATTTTGGCAAATCGGCGATGGAGAAGTTGCCGATGGAGTTGTCGCAGTACGGCGAGCGCGTGCTGCTGGTGTATGGCAAGTCGTCTATCAAGCGTATCCCCTGCGGCGCGGAGGGGCAGAGTTTGTACGACCATGTGTTGCAGGTGCTGCGTGCGGCGGGCAAGCAGGTGGTGGAACTGGGCGGCGTGAGTGCCAACCCGCGCTACAGCGAGTTGGCGGAAGGCGCACGCTTGGCGCGTGAGAACCACGTGGATTTGATTCTGGCGGTCGGCGGCGGCTCGGTGATAGACTGCGCGAAAGGCATCTCCTGCGCGGCTTACGCGGAGGGCGATGTGTGGGAGCGCTACTACGTGCGGCAGGAGAAAGTGGACAACCCGATTATCCCCGTGGGCAGTATCCTGACGATGGCGGGTACGGGCAGCGAGATGAACTCGGGCTCGGTCATCACCAACGAGGAGCAGCGGCTGAAGATAGGTCGCGTGTACCCGCTGGCGCAGGTGGCACCGCGCTTCTCCATCCTGAATCCGGAGTTCACCTACACCGTGCCCAAATACCAGATGGTGAGCGGCATCGCGGACATCTTCTCGCACCTGATGGAGCAGTATTTCTCCGACGAGGACGACTGCACGACCGACTACCTGATAGAGGGCGTGATGCGTTCGCTCATCTCCGCCTCGCGCAAGGCGTTGCAGAACCCGCAGGACTACGAGGCACGGAGCAACATCATGTGGTGCGCCACGGTGGCGCTCAATAAGTTGCTCTCGCTCAGCAAGACGGAGGACTGGGAGGTGCACATGATTGAGCACCAGTTGGGCGCCTACACCGACTGTGCGCACGGCATAGGACTGGCGATTATCTCGCCCGCGTACTATCGGCATATCTACCGCTACGGTCTGCCGCGCTTCGTCCGCTTCGCTCAACAGGTATGGGGAGTAGAAAGACCCTCTAAATCTCCCTTAAAGGGAGACTTAATGGAGGTCGAGGCGTGCCCGATAAACCAAGAGCAGATAGCCTTAGAGGGTATAGCCTGCTTGGAGGCGTTCTTCCGCGAGTTAGGCATACCGAGCACCCTGCGCGAGGTAGGTGCCACGGAGGAGATGTTGCCGCAGATAGCACACTCCACCACCCTCGGCGGCGGCTACAAGACCCTCACCGCAGCTGACGTAGAGACCATCCTCCGCGAATGCTACTAAGGATGAAGGATTTTTTGGGGGATAAAGGATGAAGGACACAGAATAAAGGACATTTTTCATAATAGTAAGAAGTTAGAATGTGAATAATGCCGGAAAGATTATTGGCAGATGACCGCGAACAGTATCGTATCCGATTGCGAGTGCAAAGGTACTGCTTTTTGACGACATACACAAGAATGTAGTTGATAATCAGTTAGTTACGTTTAGCTAACTAATGCAGATTATCAAGCCGTTAAGTCAGCAAAAAAAAATGAAAAAAAATACCTGCTTCTTGCATAACTCACAAAAAAGCAGTACCTTTGCAGCGCTAATGCATAATTTCTGAGCCCTCTTCATTCTTATCCCGACAAGTCGGGAACGATTAATTCCTCATTCCTCATTCCTAATTCCCAATTCACAATGCACCATCACGTAGTAGCCGCTATTATCGTCCACGAGGGGCGTGTCCTCTGTATGCAACGTGGGCAGACCAAGTATCCTTACACTACTTTCAAATGGGAGTTCCCCGGCGGAAAGATTGAGTCCGGCGAGCGTGCGGAGGACGCGCTCCGCCGCGAGATTCGGGAAGAGATGGAGATGGAAATTACCATCCTGCGCCACTTCACGACGTACCACCATGCCTACCCCGATTTTGAGGTAACGCTGGAGTTCTACCTTTGCCACGGTGGGTTGCGCTTGGATGAGCAGGGCATGCCCGCTTTCACCATGCGCGAGCACCACGCTTTCTGCTGGCTGCCGAAAGCCGAACTGCACACCCTCGACTGGGTGGAAGCCGACCTCCCCGTCATCCATCAAATTCAAGCACTGGACTAAATGATAATTCTTAATGGCGAATGGCTGATGGTTGCCGTCCTCTGTTCACGGGGCGGACGCGGTAGCCTGCTTCGCGCAGGGCGGCAAGCAGTCCCTTGTCGCCGCCGAGGTAGATGGCATTGAGCGTGATGAAAGCATGCCCGTCGCGCAGATAGGGTTGCAGGCGTTTCACCCAAGTGCGATTGCGCTGCGCATACACCTGATAATCAGAATAGGAGATGGAGGTCTTGTTATCGGGACCCGCCACTTGATATGCCATGTCTGCCAGTCGCCCCATGCGGTACATCTCCAGCAGCGTCCGCTCTTGTTGCACCTCCCGCTCGGGGTAGTCAATCACCTTCTGCAGTTCTTCGCACTGCCAGTGAAACGGCTCGCGGTCGAAGAGCATGTACATCGTCTCCCCCACATCGTCCAGCCCATAGACGGGCAACCCTTTCTCCTGCGCCACCACCTCGAAGAAGGTCTCCATCGACCGCGCCTCGTCATACCCAAGCCACTGCTTGAAGAGTGCGGCGCGGAACATCTCCGTCAGGTAGGCGGGCTTCATGCGGCATAGTTGATTCAGCCCCATGCCGAGGTTCAGCAGCAACACTTGGTCGATATGCTCGTACTCTGCCTCGCTGTAGAAATTCGTCAGCCTCACAGAATCGGGCAACACTGCCGCCTGACGCAACGCCGACAGCGCCTCGTAGTCCTCCATGGCGAACTCCGTAACCACCTTGTCGCACTTGGCAAAGCAGGCAAAGACATTAGGAATGGTGTCTAAGAAGGCGATATCCACCAGCCGATTGGTGGCAAGGATATAACTCTTTGCCCTGCTGCTATTCCCCGAAACCTCATACAATACTTGGGCAGAGAGAGTCCCACCAAGACCCTCCCCGCCCCTCCCTATAAAGGGGGAGAGTAAAGGACCCACCCCGCCCCTCCCTACAAAGGGAGGGAGAAATAATAGAGATAATAAAACCCATACTTTCCCTATGAGAAAAGAAGTAGGTGAATTACTTTCGTATGTAGATACTAATTTTGCTCCCTCCCTTTGTAGGGAGGGGTGGGGTGGGACTTTTACTCCCTCCCTTTGTAGGGAGGGACGGGGTGGGTCTTGTTTTCTCATTGGAATCGTGTGATTAGGTTGTAGGCTTGGTAGATACCGAGTTCGCCGGCTTTGCTCAGGTCGGCTAAGCCTTGCTCCGGCAGGTCGGTGTAGATATAGGTCAGCCCGCGGTTGAAATACGCCTCGGCGAAGTCCGCGTCCACGCCGATGGCTTGCGTGTAATGACCAATCGCCGCTTGCCACTCCCGCTGCATGCAGAGGATGTTCGCCTTGTTGTAGTAGGCAAAAGCGAAGTCGGGGCATAGGCGCACCACTTGGTCGTAGTCGCGCAGCATGATGTCGAAGTCCATGCTCATCTTCTCCGTCTGCTCGCCCGTCGCCCGCTGGTATTGCAACAATCGATACCGCCAGTTGGCGCGGCAGAAAGTGATGACCGCCACCTGCTCGCGGTCGTTGGTCAGTTGCAGCGCCTGCGTGCAGTCGTCAATCGCCGACGAGTAGTCTTGCACCAGCGCGAACTCCATCGCGCGAGCGAAGAAGAGGGCGGGCGACAAGGTCTTGTCTAATTGCTCCGAGAGTAGGCTTATCTGCTGAAAATGCAGGTTCACGAGGTCGGCGGTCAGCGGTTGCTCCTGTACCACGAAATGCAGCGGTGCGGGCAACCACTGTCGGCGGTTCAGTTCCGACACGGCGGCATGGTAGTAGTTGGTTTGCCGTAGCGGTTGCTCCTGTGTGTAGTACGACAGCGAGATATTCGGCTCGTTCACCACATCGGCGTATTTCTTCTGCACCGCGCCGCGGGTGGCCGACCGATATTTCTGTTCGTCTTCCGTCGGCTCTTGGTTGGTCTGCGCCGTCTGCGCGGAGAACTCCTTGCGCCGGTCGCGTTTCTGCGGCTGCGCTTGCGCTATCTGCACCGAGGTGTTGGGGGCAGACTGTTGAGTGTTGAGCGTTGAGCGTTTAGAGAGAGCATCTTGCTCGCGCTCGTAGGCGGTCTGCCGATAGCGATACGCCTCTTTGGACAGGTTCAGCGCCGTGGCGGCTTGCGCGGCGAGGTAATAGGAAGGCAGGAAGTCGGGATAGCGGGCAATGAGCGAGTCGAAGTCCTGCCGAGCGGCTTCCCACTGCCGCAACTCCATCTGCACCAGTCCTCGTTGGTAACGCATCTCGGTCTTCTCCGGCGCCAGTTCCAAGGCGCGGTCGTAGTCGTCCATGGCGCGGTTGTAATCGCCCAACTCATGCCGCAGCACCCCGCGGTTGTAGTAGCACTGCGCGTCGCGCGGCGCCAACTCTATCGCTTTGTCGTAGTCCGCCAGCGCCCCGCGGTAGTTATGATTATGATAGAAGATAACGCCGCGGTTGATGTAGTCGCCCGCCCATTTCGACCCGAGGTTGACCGCCTGCGTCAGTTGCAGCAACGCCTTGTCGTACTCTTCGCGCATGAGGTTCACCGTCCCCAGCGCCGACCAGTTGGCGGGGTTCTGCGAGTCCAACTCCGTGGTGCGCTCAAACGCCGCCAGCGCACACGCGGTGTCCTTCATCTGCATACATATCGCCCCTTTCTCAAAGAGCAACGAAGCCGACTCGGGCTCACGCTTGAGCAACTGCTCCATGTCCGCCATCGCCTCGTCGAAATGTTCCTGCGCCGCTCGAGCGTCCGCCCGAAGCAGCAGGTAAGTCTTGTTCTCCGGCGCGAACACCAGTGCTTGGGTGAAGTCCTGCTCCGCCAGCGCCGCCTCGTCTAATCGCCGATAGACGAACCCGCGCGTGTAGTACGCGCCGGGCATGAACGGGTTGCACGCGATAGCCGACTGACAGTCGCGCAACGCCCCTTGATAGTCTTCGAGGTTGATTTTCGCAATCGCGCGATAGAGATAAGGCTCGGCGAGGTAAGGCTTGAGTTTGATGACCTGATTGAAATACTGAATAGACAGCACATAGTCTTCAAAATAGAGCGCGTTGCGCCCTATCGCCGTGATACGGTCGGTGTTCAGTTGCGCCCTCATCGGCAACCCCCACCCGCACAGCACCAAGACCAATATGTACCATCTCTTCCGCATAACACAATTCCTAACAATTCGGCATTTCCCGATTACTCCAATTCAATTTGGTCACCAACGGTGACACTTTTCACTTGCTCAGTAGCCATTCTCCGTTAATCGCCATCAAATAAAACATTAATCCCTCGTCATATTCTCCATTAAAGTCCATTAAAGAACCGTTAAAACAATGCCTTTTAATGAACTTTTAATGGTCTTTAATGGAGGCATAAATTAACGAATAATTAACGGCAATTAGCGGAGATATTTACTCGCATTTTGCCCGCTCGAACCACTCGGGTATATCAAACTGCTCCTCCTCGCTGTAGCCCAGCGTGCTGTCGCGATAGACGCGCTGCATGTAGAGCGCGTAGATAGGCAGTGCCATCGAGGCGCCCTGTCCCTCGGCGAGGTTGTCGAAGTGTATCGCGCGGTCTTCGCCGCCTACCCACACGCCGCTCACTAACGACGGTGTGAAGCCCATGAACCAGCCGTCGGAGTTGTTGTTGGTGGTGCCTGTCTTGCCCCCCATCGGCGCTTTGATACCGTACTTATAGCGCACGCGCACGCCCGTACCTCGGTCCACCACGTCTTGCAACATCTGTATCATCTTATACGAGGTCGTCTCGCTGATTATCTCGTGCGTCAGCGGCGCAAACCGCGCCAGCACGTTGCCGTTGTTGTCCTCTATGCGCGTTACGTACAGCGGCTCCGTGCGGATACCTTTGTTCACGAAGGTCGTGTACGCGTCCACCATCTCCTGCACGCTCACCTCGCACGGACCGAGACAGAGACTGATGACGGGGTCCAGTTGCCCTTGAATACCAAAAGACTGCATCATCCTTACCAACTGTTCCGGGGTGAACAGCGACATCAGGTAGGCGGTAATCCAGTTCGACGAGTACCGCAGTCCCCATGCCAGCGTAACCGTGTCGCCTTGGTTCTTCGCATGCGTGTCGCGCGGCGTCCACGGGCGACCATTCGCGTCGTAGAGCGTTATCGAGTCGTTCACCACCTTGTCGCAGGGCGACATACCCTCGTCCATCGCCAGCGTGTAGAGGTAGGGTTTCACCGTCGACCCCACCTGCCGTCTGCCCGTCGTCGCCATGTCGTACTGGAAATGTGCGAAGTCCGGTCCGCCCACATACGCTTTCACATGCCCGTTCAGCGGGTCCATCGACAGGAAGCCGCAACGCAGGTAGGTCTTCAGCCAGCGGATAGAGTCCATCGGGCTCATCACCGTGTCTATCAGTCCGTTACCCTCGTAGGAGAACACCTGCATCTCCACGGGCGTGTTGAACGCCGCGCGTATTTCCTCCTCCGTCGCACCCGCTTTCTTCATACCGCGGTAGCGGTCGGTCTGACGCATCGAGCGCGTCATGATGCCGTCTGTCTCCTCCCGCGTAATCGAGATGGAGAACGGTGCATTCCGCTTGCGTTTGCACTCGCGGAAGAAACTCCTCTGCAGGCTCTGCATGTGCTCCTCCACCGCCTCTTCCGCATAACGCTGCATGCGCGAGTCAATGGTCGTGTAGATACGCAAGCCGTCCTGATAAAGGTCATAGTGCGACCCGTCGGGCTTGCTGTTCTTGTTGCAGAAACCGTACAGCGGGTTGTTGTCCCATTGGTATTTGTCTATCTTGTACTGCTGTTTGTTCCACTCCGCGTACTGACTCTCTTTCGGCTCTTTCGCCGTCAGCACGTTGCGCAGATACTCGCGGAAGTACGGCGCCGCGCCCTGCTTGTGGTCCACGCTGCTGTAATGCAACGCTATCGGCAGCGCCTGCAGCGAGTCGCACTCCGCCGCCGTCAGGTAACCGTATTTCTCCATCTGACTCAGCACCGTGTTGCGCCGCGCCAGCGCGTTCTGCGGACGACGAACGGGGTTGTACAGCGACGGGTTCTTGCACATGCCCACCAACATCGCGCTCTCCTCCACCTTCAACGCCGCCGGAGTCGTCGAGAAATACACCTGCGCCGCCGACTTGATACCCACCGCATTGTACAGAAAATCAAACTGATTCAGGTACATCAGCAGTATCTCGTCTTTCGAATACAGCCGCTCCAACTTCGTCGCTATCACCCATTCTATCGGTTTCTGCATTGCCCGCTCGAAGATGTTGTTCGCCTGCGGCGACCATATCTGCTTCGCCAACTGCTGCGTCAGCGTACTGCCGCCACCGGCACGACCTAACTTCAGCACTGCCCGCATGAACGCCTTGAAGTCCACACCCGTATGGTCGTAGAAGCGAGCGTCTTCCGTCGCTATCAGCGCCTCCACCAACGACGGCGACAGGTCGCTGTACTGCACACCCACACGGTTCGCCTGACGATAATAACGACCCAGCGACTGCATGTCCGACGAGAACACCTCGCTCGCGTACTTGTTCTTCGGGTTCTGCAACTCCTCCAACGGAGGCAGATAGCCCAACCAACCCTTCGTTATCATCCAAAAAACCGCTACCACCAACACCACCCCCGCAGCAAACAGTCCCCAAAACCATTTCAAAAATGTCTTCATATACAAATACTCTTTTAATTCTTAATTTCTCTTTACCCGCTTGGTTACCGAAAAATCTATGATTTTTCGGAGAGGAGGAAGTGCCGAAGCGCCAAATCCCGATTCATCGGGATTTCTTCCGCGTAGGCAATTCCGACGACAAAGGTACGACTTTTTGCCGATATATGCAAATAACGTACCATTTTTGCTTGATTTTCATGTTCCTGCCTCCATGAATCGACGTTAATTTCTCGTTAATGAAGTAAAGAATCAAATGAACGGTTACCTGACAATCTCGAAAACGACTCGAAAACGACTCGAAAACGACACGAAAAGAAGACGGTAAAAGGACGGCAAAAGTACGGCAACAATTCGAGACAAGAAGCAGACTGTCATAGACCTTTCGGCGTGCCTTCCCGCTACCACCAACCCCCGAGGGGCTAACAGCCTCAAATAACCACACACGTTCAAATGCCATTGGAATCATTATAAAAATATATTTATCAAACTGCCATTATTCTTAATACATAATTTTTTAATGAATCTTTAATGGTCTTTAATGGAGGATGATTCAAATGAATGAACATTTAATGTCTTTTATGGAGTGAGAATAGAATGAACGATAAATTAACGGCTATTAACGGAGAATATAAATCGAGCATATCCCGAAAGCCCTCGCGGAGAAAAAGCGACGGTTTTTGTGCAAAATAACAACATAATTTGCATATACCGAAAAAGATATGTACCTTTGCGGTCCGAACAATTAGGAATTAGGAATTATATCCCCATAATTTACCGCGGGCGAGACGCCCGCGTCCCCAGTAATAAATCAACAACTCACCGCTACCATGAAGATTCGTACACTGCTTCTCGCACTGCTGTCTGTCTTCGCACTCAGCACCCAAGCCGCCGTAGAAATCACCAAGTCCGCCGGATGGCTCGAAACGGCATACGCCGAGTGGAAACCCGGCGCTTTCAGCCACTACCATGCCTATGTCCGACCCGCAGGAGGCTCCTATACGCCGTTGGACGCTATGTTGCTGCGCAACTACGGCACCTACATGCGCGTGGACGCACTCGGACTCAAAGCAGGCAACTACCAACTCAAGATTGTACCCGTGAAAGACAACGCCGAGATGGAATCCGAAGCCGGCGAGACCGATATCCTCACTGTGGCAGCACACGACCGAAACGGTTTTGCACACTTCAACTACCCGCAGGGAGTCGGAGCATACAACAACGACGGCACCCTCAAAGCCGGTGCAAAAGTGTTCTACGTAACCAAGAACACCGCGAAGACCATCTCCACCGACGTGGCGGGGAAAGGCACATGCACCGGTATGCAGGCCATCATCGACGGCTACCAAAAAGGACAGGACAAGACGCCTGTCGTCTTCCGTATCATCGGCACTATTCAGGCAAGCGACATGGACGCACTGAGCAGTTCTGCCGAAGGCTTGCAGATAAAAGGCAAAGCCGCCGACTCGGAGTTGAACATCACCATCGAGGGAGTAGGCAACGATGCGACCATCAAGGGCTTCGGCTTCTTGGTACGCAACGCCGCCTCCGTAGAGTTGCGCAACTTCGGCGTGATGACGGGATTAGACGACGGTATCTCCCTCGACACCGACAACGACCATATCTGGATTCACCATATCGATGTGTTCTACGGTCCGAACAAAGGCGGAGACCAGAAGAAAGGCGACGGCGCTATCGACGTGAAGGCAGACTCGAAACACGTAACCGTTTCGTACAACCACTTCTGGGACACGGGTAAGTCCACCATGTGCGGAATGACGAGCGAGAGCGGACCGAACTATATCACCTACCACCACAACTGGTTCGACCACTCCGACTCGCGACACCCGCGTATCCGAACCATGAGCGTGCATATCTACAACAACTACTTCGATGGTGTGGCGAAATACGGAGTAGGGTCCACAACGGGCTCCGACGTGTTCGTGGAGTGCAACTATTTCCGCAACTGCAAGTACCCCATGCTGACCTCCAAGCAAGGCTCCGACGTGAACTGCGGGCAGGGCAGCAGCGACCAGACCAAAGGGACCTTCTCCGGAGAGGCAGGCGGCAGTATCAAAGCCTACAACAATGTCATGACAGGCTCGTATAAGTTCATCCCTTACAGCAGCACGAACAACCAACATTTTGACGCCTACGTGGTGAGCAGCCGTAGCGAACAAGTACCCTCGAGCGTCAAATCGTTGCTCGGCGGGAACACGTACAGCAACTTCGACACCAACTCTTCGCTCATGCCCTCCATCACACCCGACGACCCCAACCAAGTGCCCGACATCGTAACGGGCGACAAAGGAGCAGGACGCTGCGAGCACGGAGACTTCCAATATACCTTCGACAACGCTACCGAAGACGCCAACTACGAGGTGATTGACGCGCTGCGGACGAAGATAGACAACTACACTTCCACCCTCATCGGTATCGTGGGCGGAGAGGAATCCGGCACGGGAACAGGGGGAGGCGATGAACCCACTGACCCCACCGACCCCACCGACCCCACCGACCCCAACAACCCGGGGACCTCTACCGGGGAGTACGAGTGCCACTTTATGGACAAGAAACCCAGCAACCCCTTCTACTCCGTAACGGGTAACTACAGCGACTCCAAAGGCTCCTTCACCGCCCCCGACGGCACAACTTACACGGTCTGCCTCAAGATAGAATCCTCCACCTCTGTAACGTTCACCACCACGCAGACCATGAAACTCTACCTCGGTTTCGCAGACGGCTCTACGCCGAACATCAAGATAAACGGCGAGAAAGTCGTAGGCGCCAACGCCGTGATAGAGAAGGAACTACCCGCAGGCGACTACGAACTGAAAAAAGCAGACTCCCACTTCCTCTTCTATATCAATCTGTATAGTTTAGGCGGCGACAACCCGGGCGACGATAACCCGACCGATAACCCCGGCGATAACCCGGGCGATGACCCCGGAGACGATACCCCCACCGAGGAGGCGATTGACGACGTTGCGGTATCTACGCTCTCCTTCAACGGCTCTGCCATCCTCAATCCCGAAGGCAAACTCTTCCGACTCTACACCGTCAGCGGCTCCGCGCTCTGCTCCACCGGACGCACGGAGGTCAGCACGGAGCACCTCCCACAAGGCATATACATAGTGGTAGCCGAAGACGAAACCCTGCGCTTCATCGTAAAGTAAAACAGACTCTTAGACCGCCTTCGGCTGTCAGACCGCTGACGCTGACAGACCGCTGACGCTGACAGACCGCCTTCGGCTGACAGACTGAGTCGGACAGCGAAACGGTCGTTCAGCGATAGCGCTCAGACAGCGATAGCGTTCGGAAAGCGATAGCGCTCCTAAAATAAATTGTGTTTTTTGTTTGTTTGATTGTTTGTTCAGCAAGCGCCTGCCATCCCCTGATGTCAGGCGCTTGTGTTCTTTGACGTATAGACCGGATTTTAGACTGTAAAATGACCTATACACCAAAAACTGCCTAACCAAAACGGTTAGACAGTCTTCCTCACTACTTGCTAACACCCCTTCACCGAAGCGTCAGCACCCTGACAGCAGTCTCTTACCCTTTCAGCACGCCGAGGGCTTTGCCCACTTTGACGAACGCTGCCACGCCCTTGTCCAGTTGCTCGAGGGTATGAGCGGCGGAGAGTTGCACGCGGATACGCGCCTGTCCCTGCGGCACTACGGGGTAGTAGAAGCCCGTAACATAGATTCCCTCTTCCTGCAAAGCAGCAGCAAACTCTTGACTCAGACGCGCGTCGTAGAGCATCACGGCGCAGATAGCCGACTGCGTGGGCTTGATGTCGAACCCTGCCTCTTTCATGCGTGCCACGAAATAGTCGGTGTTGGTATGCAGGCGGTCTTGCAACTCGTTGCTGCGAGTCAGTATCTCGAAGGTCTTAATCCCCGCGGCAGCAATCATCGGAGGGATGGAGTTGCTGAACAGGTACGGACGACTGCGCTGGCGCAGCAGGTCGATAATCTCCTTCTTACCCGTGGTGAAGCCGCCCACAGAGCCGCCGAACGCCTTGCCGAGCGTGCCCGTGATAATCTCTATCTTCCCGCGCAGGTCATACTGTTCGGTTACGCCGTGTCCCGTCTTGCCGACCACACCCGCGGAGTGGCTCTCGTCCACCATCACGAGGGCGTTGTATTTCTGCGCGAGTTCATAAATCTTATCCAGCGGGCAGACATTACCGTCCATGGAGAACACGCCGTCGGTGGCGATGATACGGAAACGCTGTGCCTGTGCTTTCTTCAGTTGCTCCTCAAGGTCAACCATATCGCCGTTGGCATAGCGGTAGCGCACAGCCTTGCACAGACGCACGCCGTCGATGATAGACGCGTGGTTGAGGGCGTCGGAGATGATAGCGTCTTGGTCGGTCAAGAGAGGCTCAAACAAACCGCCGTTGGCGTCGAAGCAAGCCGCATAGAGGATGGTATCCTCTGTGCCGAAGAAGTCGGAGATGGCTTGCTCCAACTGCTTGTGGGTGTCCTGCGTCCCGCAGATGAAACGCACCGAAGCCATGCCGTAGCCGCGAGCGTCCATGCGCTCTTTCGCTGCCTGAATAAGTTCCGCGTTGTCGGCAAGACCGAGGTAGTTGTTCGCGCAGAAGTTGATAACATCCTTGTTGCCTTCCACCTTGATGGCAGACGACTGAGGAGTGATAATCACGCGCTCGTTCTTGTACAGACCGGCGTCTTTGATGTCTTGCAAAGTAGCCTGCAAGTGGGCTTGAAAGTCTGAATACATGGTATGTAAGTATTTAGTAATTTGTTCCCGCAATGAGAAATTAATGAATAATTACATGATAATTATATGTTTACAAGTTCAGCGTCTCAGCGCAAAGCGCGGTCTGCCAGCAAGACCCCGATGGCGGCGGTGGAGAGCATGAGGAGCACATCGCGCAGGTCTATCACGCCGCGGGCAAGGCTGCGGTAGTGGTCTTGCAACAGCACCCAGTAGAGTACGAAGCAACCCAAGGCACCGAGGATGAAGCAGACTATCTGACTGCGGCTGAGTGTGGCAGCCAGCAGACCAATGCCGAGAAAGGCGGCACTAAGCAATATCAGTCCGATGAACGCTCCCGCAAACGCACCCGCGTCGAGGTTCCCCATCGGCTCTGCCATATACGCCACGGCGAAGTAGTGCACCACGCAAGGCAGCAAAGCAATCAGCATGAGCAACCATGCAGCGAAGAACTTCCCGCATACCAGCCGCCAAATAGGCACCCGCTTGCTGCGGAGCAAGTCCCACATGCCGGAGTTACGCTCCTCGGCAAACAGTCGCATAGTCAGCGCGGGACAGAGCAACATCAGTAGCCATGGCGACAACTGAAACAGTCCGTCCACCTGCGCATAGCCTGATTCTACGATGTTCCACTCCCCGGGAATGACCCAAAGAAACAAACTAATCGCCAGCAGATACAGCCCGATAACGATATACGCTATCGGCGTAGAGAAATAATATGCTAATTCTTTGCGAAACATTTCTTGTTAATTAAGAATTTAGAATTAAGAATTAAGAGTGCATTGGAATTGAGTTTCAGAGCATGGGCACTCATAATTCATAATTCATAATTCATAATTTTTATTTCTCCGTCTTCGGGAAGATAGCCCAGAAGGCAAGAGCAATGACAAGGGCAAAAGCGGCGAAGATATACCAACTCATCTGCCAGCCCGACCAAGTGGCGATAGCACCAGCATTCACCACTTCCTCTGCATAAACGAAATGGTTAACAACGGCTTGCGCTGCCAGTGTGCCGATGGTAGCACCAAAACCGTTGGTCATCATCACGAACAGACCTTGCGCCGACGAACGCAACTCCTTCCGTGCCTCTTTGTCCACAAACAGCGAGCCGGAGATATTGAAGAAGTCGAAAGCAAAGCCATAGACGATACAACTCAGCACGAACAGCAGTACATTCGGGAACGAGGGATTGCCGGCTCCGAACAGCCCGAAACGTAGCACCCAAGCGAACATCGAAAGGAGCATGACCGTCTTGATACCAAACCGCTTGAGGAAGAAAGGAATGAACAAGATACATACCGCCTCGCAAATCTGCGAGATGGAAATCAGCAGGTTAGGGTGCTGCACGGCAAAGGTGTCGGCAAACTCGTCAATATGCTTGAAACTATCCAAGAACGGATTAGCATAGCCGTTGGTTACCTGCAAACACATACCCAGCAACATACTGAATACAAAGAAGATAGCCATCTTCTTCTCTTTGAAGAGTGCAAATGCTTCCAGTCCCATGGCTTCCACCCAACTCTGCTTCTTCTCGGGCTTTCCTTTCACGGGGCATGCCGGCAGAGAGAGCGCGTAGAAAGCAAGCAGGATGCTCAGTCCGCCGCTGACGGCAAACTGCAAACTGGTGGCTTGCAGTCCGCACAAGTCCACCACCCACATCGTGGCGATGAAACCTACCGTACCCAACACACGAATAGGCGGGAAGTCCTTCACGGTATCCAGCCCTGCCACATCCAATGCGTTGTATGCCACCGAGTTGCTCAGCGCCAGCGTCGGCATAAAGAACGCCACCGACAAAGTATAGAGCGTGAATAGCGGGGCAAACAATACTGCCTCGCCGGCTACCAGACCGTAGATGCTTGCGCTAATCATAAATCCGCCTGCCAGGAAATGACATAGACTGAGTGCTTTCTGCGCGGGTATCCAGCGGTCGGCGATGATACCGAACAGCGCCGGCATAAACAGGCTAACGATACCCTGCACCGAGTAGAACCAACCGATATTCATCCCCATGCCATGGTTAGCAAGATAGTTTCCCATGCTGGTCAGATACGCTCCCCAAACGGCAAACTCGAGGAAATTCATTAGCATTAGCCGTAGTTTCATGTGTTTCATAGTGTATGTATTTTTCGTAGTTTACGTAGTTTATGTTCTTTACGTAGTTTTCGTTGCATATCCTCGTTCCGAAATGGCGGTTACGGAAATAGCGATTACGGAACTATTGAAGTGCAGCGATGGCGCTCTCAATGGTCTTACATTCAATGATTTGTGTGTATCCTTTTTCTTGTCTCTGACGTGGTAGAAAGCGACTGATAGTAACAACATCCAGCATTTTTTGTACAAACGATGAAGCATTGACAATCTCAATGTTTCCTCGTTGCTTGATGGTGCATAACTCGTCTGCAGCCGAACGGGATAATATATCAACACCTTCCATGTCCAACAGATATTGATTGCTTTCGTTCAGCGTTTGTGCTAACTGCTCTACCAATTGGCGAGTGCGAATTTGCGAGCCATATAACTCCTTGAGGTGCAAAATCTGTTTCACAATCGTGTAGTCTATATGTGGATGTTTTCAAAACCTATACAAGGACATTGCGTTTTGGTAATGAATTAATGAATAATTATATGGTAATTATACGTTTTAGCAAAAATATTTGTTGAAATAAAAAGGTTTGTAAATCAAGTATATGTGTCTCAACAAATTAACGAATCATTACACGATAATTAATGTTAAAAGTTCCTTTTGCGATAATTATACATTCTCGTAACGTGTGCGTCAGAACTCGCTGGTGAAGTGGAACTTGATATGCTTGTAGTCGTTCTGCGCCATTTGCAGGACGTAGGCACTGTCCGCCATGAAGACATCGCGACCGTCTTTGTCGAATGCCATATACTGCGCTTTGCGCTTCTTGAACATCTCCAACTCCGCCGCGTCGTCGCTCTCTATCCAGCAGGCTTTGTACATCTGCAACGGTTCCCAGCGGCATTTCGCGTTGTACTCATGCTCCAAGCGATATTGTATCACCTCAAACTGCAACTGCCCCACGGTGCCGATAATCTTGCGTCCGTTCATCTGACTGACAAAGAGTTGCGCCACACCCTCGTCCATCAGTTGGTTCACGCCTTTGTCAAGTTGTTTCTGCTTCATCGGGTCGGCGTTCTCTATGTATTTGAACATCTCCGGCGAGAACGACGGCAGTCCCTTGAAGTGCAAGTCCTCGCCCGCCGTCAGCGTGTCGCCTATCTTGAAGTTGCCGGTATCGGGCAAGCCGATGATATCGCCCGCAAACGCTTCGTCCACGGTCTCCTTGCGCTGCGCCATGAAGCAGGTCGGCGACGAGAAACGCATCTGCTGGTTCTTGCGCACGTGTTTATAATAGGTGTTGCGCTCGAACTTACCGCTGCAAATCTTAAAGAACGCAATGCAAGAACGGTGGTTGGGGTCCATATTCGCGTGAATCTTAAAGCAGAAGCCCGTGAACTTGTCTTCCATAGGCTCCACTTTCCGCTCCACGGCATCCACGGGAAGCGGGGAGGGGGCAATACGCACGAAGCACTCTAATAACTCCTTCACGCCGAAGGTGTTGAGGGCAGAGCCGAAGAAGACGGGTGCCAACTCGCCCGCGAGGTAGTCTGCGTGGGAGAAGGGGTTATACACGCCCTCTATCATCTCCAAGTCTTCTTGCAGTTTCGCCGCATCTTGCTCGCCTACCAACTCGGCTATCTGCGGGTCGTTCACGTCGTCAAAGCGCAGCGACTCGGTAACATGCGTCTTATCGGGTTGGTAGAGGTCGAGCGTGGATTGGAAGATGTTGTACACGCCTTTGAAGCGCGGACCGCTGTTGATAGGCCAACTGAGCGGGCGCACATGAATACCCAACTCCTGTTCTACTTCGTCTAATAAATCAAACGGGTCTTTACCCTCGCGGTCCATCTTGTTGATAAAGACCATCACGGGCGTCTTACGCATGCGGCATACCTGCATCAATCGGCGTGTCTGTGTCTCCACACCCTTCGCGGCGTCTATCACAATAATCACCGAATCCACAGCCGTCAGTGTGCGGAATGTGTCCTCCGCAAAGTCTTGGTGTCCGGGGGTGTCAAGGATATTGATATGATAGACTGTCTCGCCTCGCTGTTCTCCGTTAATGTCCGTTAATGAACCGTTAATCGTTTGGTTAGCAGGTTTGTAGTCAAATCCCATGACGGAGGTTGCCACGGATATACCGCGCTGTTTCTCTATCTCCATCCAGTCGGAGGTAGCGGTCTTGCGTATCTTGTTTGACTTGACGGCACCCGCCACATGAATAGCGCCTCCGTAGAGGAGCAGTTTCTCGGTCAGAGTAGTCTTACCCGCATCGGGGTGTGAGATAATGGCGAACGTCCGCCGCCGAAGTATTTCCTGTTGTTCGTTTGTCGAGAGCATTGAGCGTTTATTTTGATGAAAGATTAGCGTAGCGGTCTTTAATCCAATACCGCAATAATCTCTATCTCTACCAAGCCGCCTTTGGGGAGTTGGGCTACGGCTACGGCGGAGCGAGCGGGGAAGGGGGCTTGGAAGAGGGTGGAGTACACCTCATTCAGCGTGGCAAAGTTTGCCATATCGGTGAGGAATACCGTGGTCTTCACTACATGACTTGCGTCTGTGCCTGCCGCCTCCAAGATAGCGGCTACGTTCTTCACCGACTGCTCTGCTTGGCTGCGGAAGTCCGTGCCTGCAAAGTCGCCTGTCTTGGGGTCAATACCGAGTTGTCCGCTCGCGAAGAGCATGCCGTTAGCCACTACTGCTTGGCTGTATGCGCCTATCGCAGCCGGCGCGTTGGGAGTGTTGATAATCATAATATAACTGATTTGACCCCCTCCGTCTCCCCCTACAAAGGGGGAGGGTATGAGGGATTAGTTTTAGTTGTACGATAGTAATTATTTATCTCCCTCCCTTGCGGGGTCCCCGAAAAATCTTTGATTTTTGGGGTGCTCTTGTAGGGAGGGCAGGGGTGGGTCCTATTTTATCCCCAGTTTCTTCCGTATATCCTTCGGCAGGGCGTCTTTGTGGAGAAGGACGTCGTTGGTCTTGTATTGCATGAATGCTTCCGAGACATACCAGATACCTTTGTAGTCGCTCTTCTGCGTGCCCCACGAGTTCTTCACCATGTAGTAGCGTTTACCGTTCTGGTCTTTCGCCACGCCGAAAATCTGCATGCCGTGGTCGTCGGTGGTCTCCCAACTGTCGAACGCCTGCTGGCGCATCTCCTGCGTGATGGTCATCTCCGGCAGCGGTTTTTTGGTCAACTCCTCGCGTTTGTCTGCCTCCGACAGTCCGAGCCAGTGTGCCATATCCGAGCCCGTGAGGTCCGCTCCCTTGTCTGCATCGGGCATCACGCCGATACCCTTGCGTGTGAAGCCCACCTCCGACACGTCCGCACCCCAAGCCAGCGTGTAGCCCTGCGCCAGCGCGTGGTCGATGATGCGCATCATGTCCTCCATCGGCACGTTGTACATCCGGTCCATGCGCCAGTTGTCCGGCACTTCGAGGGCAAACTGCGTGTAAAAAGGATGGTGCGTATAGGAGGTAATGCTCACATAATCATCGGCATTCAGCCCGAGCGACGCAGCAAACGACTGCGGCGTGTACTCCTTGCCTTGGTAGGTAAAGGTCTCCGGGCACTCGCCCAAATAGGTGTCGTAGATGGCTTGCAGCCCTTTCTTCCACACGGGCGTCAGTTTCTTCAGCCGCCCGTTGGTGAGCGCACTCACATAACCTCCCGCCAGCGCGTCCAACTCGTTGTGCACGGGCAGCGTGTCCGCCGCCGTTGCCCCGTATTGTATGCCCGGCATCGCCTCTTGCGGCACCAGTCCGTAGTTCTTAAGACAGTAAATCACATCGTATGCCGACCCGCCCGGGGCGAACTCTGCGGTGCCGTACATGCGCACCACGTACTCGGCGCGGTCCATCATCGTATGGTGCACCACAAACATCTCGCTCAGGTCGTACTCGCCTTTGCCCATGCGCAGCAACTCGCTCTCGAGGAATCCGATGGTCGAGAAACTCCAGCAGGTGCTGCTGCGGTGTTGGTTCTTCACGGGCGTAATGCCAAGGCTGTCCACCGTGGTGAACACAAAGCCTTGCGGCACCGAGTCTGCCGCCACAACGGCACTATCCTGCTGCGCAAGCAGCGGCAACGAAAGCGCAAAAGCGCATAAGGCAATAAAAAGGGTCTTTCTTTGCATATTCATCGTGTGTTTAGTTAGTACAGAATACGGATTCCGCCTATTTACAAAATCCGCCGCAAAGATACTCTTTTTTTTCGGGATATGCAAATTTTGCCGTGAAAATAATGAAAAAACGGAAATAGTGGGAAAAAAGGCTGCAGACTCACCGTGTAATGTGCGTTGTGTCCTCCTATCGAGTTCCTACAATCACCCGCGAATCACCCACGAATCACCCACGAATCACCCACGATTGTCTCGGTGGAGTTTCGGTAAGTACGCGACAATCACCTACGAATCACCTATGAATCACCTAAGAATCACCTAAGATTGTCGGCTTGAGATTTCGATGGATGTTGAGGAAGAACTTGAGGAGACGGCGCAGGGAAAAAAGACGCTAAGTCCTAACCGTATTTTTCGGTGTCGCGAGACCCGTTATAGGACGTATTCGGCATCGGGGTGGAGGATACACAGCCCCGCCACAGAGGACTGGGGATACATTGCGCCGTTCTCCGTAAGCGTGATACCAAGTGCTTGGAAATCAATATATTCTGCCAGTTGGAAAATGAGTTGCTGTTCCGGCAAAGAGGGATAACCCACGGCGGGCATGATACCTTTCTTGCCATGCTCTTTCTCAGCCTGCAAGCACATGTATGTGCTCGCAGCGTCTGCAAGACGGTCGCCGATGGTTTGCAGCATAAGTGCTTGATAATCATCGTTGTGCGTGGCTTTCAGTTGCTCTATGTCTTGCACCATCTGCCGGCTGATAGTGGCGGCGAAGATTCCGATTTGGTCTTTCTCCGGCAGCACAAACTGCGCCATCTTCTCCGAACCGATGAGGCGAGTGCCGTCCGCCATCCGAATGCCTTCGGGTGTGCCTTGCGCGGGGAAGAACGTGCAGGCGGTACGCAGGGCGTAGCGCGGGTTATCGCTCTCTCTGCGTAGCCACGCCATGGCGTCGCACAGCAGGTTTCTGCCCTCCTCGGAATCTTCCTTCACGTGCCACGCCCAGTAGAAATAGAGCCAATCGATATGGGGAATCAAGTCACGGATGAGGAGGTCTTGAGTCTGACCGCTGCGCTGTCTGACCGCTTCGCTGTCTGACCGCTGCGCTGTTTGATGCTTGCATCCCGATTTATCGGGAACGCTTCGCTGTCGGACTGCTGCGCTGTCGGACGCTTGCTTGCAGGCAAAGCGCTCGCGCACTTCTTGCTGCTGACGGGCGTTGGCAGCGAGTGTCTCCTCGCGGCGGTTGGGGTCGAGCAACGCATGCGCCACCACGGGGTCTTGCGAGGCATCCAACATGTGGAAGACGCCCCCGCGATAGAGCGGCGCGATACGTACTGCGGTGTGCACCAGTGAGGTCGTGGCACCGCCGACAAACAGCGGCAGGCGCAAGCCCTCTTGCTCCATCGCCTCCGCCACGCGACACATCTCGTCGAGCGAAGGCGTAATCAGTCCGCTCAGGCAGACGATGTCCACCTGCTCGCGAACGGCAGTCTCGATAATCTTCTCCGCAGGCACCATCACCCCGAGGTCTATCACCTCGAAACCATTGCAGGTCAGTATGATATGCACGATGTTCTTGCCGATGTCGTGCACATCACCTTTCACGGTGGCAAGCAGAATCTTGCCGCGGTAGTGGATGGATTCGGAAGCATTTCCCTGACTCATATAGGGGGTGAGGATGTCCACCGCCTGCTTCATCGTGCGGGCAGTCTTGACCACCTGCGGCAGGAACATCTTACCTTCGCCGAACAGTTCGCCCACGCGGTTCATGCCCTCCATGAGCGGTCCCGAGATAATCTCCACCGCCGTCTTGCCGCTGCTGAGCATGTCCTCTATGGCTGCTTGCAGCGGCGCAGCGTCGCCTTTCTGCAAGGCGGAGATAAGCACTGTGGCGCTGTCTGCTGTCTGTCCGGGTGCGCAGGCGTCCACTGGGGACGCGGGCGTCTCGCCCGCGGTAAGGTATTCGGGTGCGTCCCGACCCGTCTGCGCTGCCTGACCGCTCTGCTGCACGACAGCAGCCCGTTCTATCAGTCGCTCGGTGGCGTCCTCGCGCCGCGCGAAGAGCAGGTCTTCAATGGCTTCGCGCAGGTCGGTGGGGATGTCGGCGTACTGCACCGCCGTGGCGGGATTCATTATCGCCATGTTCATGCCGCGCCGGATAGCATGGTAGAGGAAGACGGCGTGGATGGCTTCGCGGAGGTAGTTGTTGCCGCGGAAGGCAAACGAGAGGTTGCTCACACCGCCTGAGATACGGCAGGCGGGCAGGTGCGTGTGTATCCATTCGGTCGCCCGCAGGAAGTCCAGTGCGTAGTGCGCATGCTCGGCGATACCCGTGCCCACGGCAAGGATGTTCGGGTCGAAGATGATGTCCTCGGGCGCAAACCCCACTTGCTCGGTGAGCAGGTTGTATGCCCGTTGGCAGATACGGATACGGTGGTCGTAGTCGGTGGCTTGCCCGTCTTCGTCGAAGCACATCACGATGACCGCCGCGCCCAAGCGATAGACCTCCCGCGCCTGCTGCAAGAACACCTCTTCGCCCTGCTTGAGCGAGAGCGAGTTGACGATACCCTTGCCTTGCAGACATTTCAGTCCCTCTGTAATCACTTGGAAATCAGACGAGTCAATCATTATCGGCACACGCGCCACCTCAGGGTCGGACGCGAGCAGGTTGAGGAAATGCCGCATCTCTTTGCGTGCATCGAGCAGACCATCGTCCATGTTGATATCCAGCACCATAGCGCCGTCGTCCACCTGCTTGCGGGCAATCTGCAACGCCTCTTCGTACTGCCCCTCGGAAATCAGCCGCAGGAACTTGCGCGAGCCCGCCACGTTGCACCGCTCCCCCACATTGAGGAACGTATCAGCAGAGACGGACAGCACTTCCAAGCCGGAGTAGGAAGACCCACCCCTTCCCTCAGGACCCTCTAAATCTCCCTTAAAGGGAGACTTCTTATTCTCCCCCTTTAAGGGGGAGTTAGAGAGGGTCATCCTCATCGCCGCGATATGCGCGGGCGTAGTGCCGCAGCAGCCGCCGATGATATTCACCCATCCTGCTTCCACGAACTTGCGCACCTGCCAGACCATGGTCTGCGGCGTGTCGTCGTACTCGCCAAACTGATTCGGCAGACCCGCATTCGGATGGCAGGAGACAAAGCAGGGAGCGCACTCCGCCAGCCTCCGCAGATACGGTGCCAGCCCTGCCGCACCGAAACTGCAGTTGATACCGATGGAGAGCGGTTTGGCAAACGCCACCGAGTTCACAAACGCCTCTACCGTCTGCCCTGAGAGCAACCGCCCCGAGTTACCCGAGACCGTCAGCGAGAGCATTAGTTCGGGTCTTTTCCCTTTCACCCGCATATACGCGTGTATCCCCGCCTTCGCCGAGAGGGTGTCCACGATGGTCTCCAATAGGATAGCGTCCACCCCTTCCTCCGCCAGCACGCACATCTGCTCATAGTACGCCTGCTCCATCTCATCGAACGTGAGCGCGCGTGCCGCGGGGTCGTCCACCGACTCGCTCATCGAGAGTAACTTCGTGGTCGGACCCACATCGCCTATCACAAATCGCGGCTGCTCCGGCGTGAGTGCCGTCATGCGGTCGGCTTCCTCACGCGCCAGCCGCACGCCTGCGCGGTTAAGCCGCTCCACCAGTGCCGTCATCCCGCCTTCGAGATATTCGCTCGGTAGTTCTTCGCCTTGCTTGTCCCGACCCGTCGGGGCTAACGAGATACGCTGACTGCTGAACGTGTTGGTCGTGATGATGTCCGCCCCCGCTTCCAAATAAGCGCGGTGAATGCCGCGGATGGTCTCCGGCTCACGCAGGTTGAGCAGGTCGCTCAGCCCCCTGCCGGACAGCATAGACCCCATCGCCCCATCCAGCAGTAATATCCTATTTTCTAATGCCTCTCGCAAACTCATGGTATAATTAATTATGAATTATGAATTAAGAATTATGAGCGCATCGGAATTGAATTATGAATTAAGAATTATGAGCGCATCGGAATTGAATTATGAATTAAGAGAGCGTTGGGATTGAGTTTCAGAGCATGGGCACTCATAATTCATAATTTAGTACTGTTGCGATAAATTTCGCATTAAATTTATAAATCGTTAAATAACGT
>JBJECJ010000055.1:0-2143 GCA_051870955.1 Paludibacteraceae bacterium
TTCAGTTTCGGGTTGCGGTCTATCTGGCTTTGGTGGATGGGGAACCAGTAGTAAGCCTTCTTATAGACGCGCGTCTGATACTGCGTCTTTTGGAAGAACTCGGCATCGGTCTTGCCCGAGTAGTTCATGCCGTACTGCGGACCGTTGAGTTTCTCTTCCGCCAGTTTCCATCGGCGCAGGTCGTCGTAGCGCAAGCCCTCGCAGCAGAGTTCCACATTACGCTCGTGGCGGATAATCTCGCGCATGGCTTCCTGCGTGTTGTCCACGTGGATATACTTGTCGTTGGTCGCCCCCGTGGTGTAGCCTCTGACGCCTGCACGCTCGCGGATACGGTTCACGTACTCCAATATCTCCGCATTGCCCGGGTCGCACTCGTTCAGCGCCTCCGCATAGTTCAGATACGCCTCTCCCAAGCGGTAGAGCACCCCGGGACGATACTGGAAGTTACCATCCTTCACATGAGTCTTCGGGTGCACCTTCTTGCGCAGCAGGTAGCCGTTCTGCGGTGCATCGTGGGTGTGGATGTTGTCCTCTCCGCCGTTGAAGAAGTTGAAGCAACGCTCCTCCTGCGTGAAGTAGGAGTTGTGGAACGACACCGCCACGTAGAACCGCGGCTCGCGGTGGCAGTAACTCTTGTGGGTATGCTCGTAGGTGATTGCCCCGCCGTTGATTTGTTCGTCCCATGTCGTTGCGTCGTTGGTGATACGGCTCTCCTCGAAGCCCTCTGCCTCGTAGCCCGACGCGGGGTCGGTGATGGGCAGACCGTTCTCCATGAAGAAGGCGTCCACCAACTGCTGCGTAACGCTGTAGCCGCCCGAACCGCCCGAGTTAGCAGGCGTTATGTGCTTCTCATACTCCGTGTAGTCGCAACCGCCCGGTCGGGCGAACAGGATTTCCTTGTTGCCTTGGTCGAAGGTGGTGAAGAGCACGTTCTGCACGGACATGTAGTGGTCCACCGCGCCGGACTTGTCGGTCTCCTCGTAGAGCGCATAGCCCGCTAGCTCCGCCGTCTCTATCAGCAGTTTGCAGGCATCCGCCGCCTTGCGCCAACGCTCGGGGTCGTACTGCTGCGCGAAGATTTCCTCGCCTTTGTCGTTCACATAGCCCGCATAGTCGCTGTTGCCGTTCACGAGCGGCGAGGCGGCAAACAGGAGCATACGCGCACGCACCGCCAGCGCCATCACGCCGGTAGCACGCCCGTACTTCTGCGCACTCGAATAGACAGCAGGCAACTTCTCCGACGCCGCCAGCAGCGCCGAGTCGCACCAGTCGATGACCTCGTAGTAAGGCGACTGCCCCACCTGCAAGTCCTCCACGGGCATGTCCGTGCTATAGAGCACCCCGGGCGTGAAGGGGATAGCCCCGTAGGTATTCACCAATAGGTATTGGTAGTAGGCTATCAAGAACTCGCACTCGGCTTTCATATAGTCCACCTCCGTCTGCGAGACACCTTGGTCGGGCAACGCATGCACGTTCTCGATGAAGATATACGCCTCGCGGATACGCTGCGGCAGCGCCGCCCAATAGTTACCATCCCACTCGCTCGACGGCGTCCACTCGCCCAGCACGTAGGGTATCACTTTCCAGTTCCATTGGCGCCAGCGCTCGCTCGGGCTCATCTCGTCGCCGAGGATGTCCCAACCGAGGTATCTGCCATAGCCGAAGTAGGGGTCGGGGATGTTCGAATAGACCCCCGCCAACCAGCCCATCATGCGCGTCTTGTCCTCAAAGACCATCTCCAGCGTCAGTTCTGTATCCGGCTCCTTGTCCAAGAAACTGCAACCGCTTGTAGGCAGCATGAACGCTAAGCCAACCAAAAACATATAAATATACTTTTTCATAATAAAACTTCGTGTTAATAACTCACTTCGTTCGTGTATGTAACTTCGTGTAAAGAACTTCGTGTAAAGAACTTCGTGTAGGGAACTCCGTGTAGGAAAATTCGTGTAACAAACTTCGTGTTATTAACTCCGCTTCGCTCCGTGTACAGCCCGCAGGGCTTTCGTACATTTACTTTCTTACAGCCTCGAAGAGGCTTTCCTACACGAAGTTTCTTTACATTTACTTTCTTACAGCCCGCAGGGCTTTTCACCATCCGACCTCCAGACTTATCATGCCTGAGCGCATGGTCGGGTAGCGCAGA
>JBJECJ010000056.1:0-10545 GCA_051870955.1 Paludibacteraceae bacterium
GCATGGCGTTGATGAACGAGTTGGTGGCGGAATAGGAGTGTCGGTCTTGGAGCACAATGGTGGGTCGGAGCCATTTGTTGCCCATGTCCGCGGTGCGGACGTAGAGCGGTTCGGGGTCGGAGTAGTCGCTGTGTCCCGTGCCGCGCTTGTGCTGCCAGTAGCCGACGAGGGTGTCGTGGTCGATGAAAGTGGCGGCAAGGCGGTAGGCGTACTCGAGCGAGCCGCCGCCGTTATGCCGCAGGTCAAGGATAAGTCCGCGGCAGTCCTTGAAGGAGGACAGGATATAGTAGAGGTTTGCCGCACTGAACGAGGATTGGAAGGAGCCGTAGTAGATGTAGCCGATGCTGTCTTCGGCGAGGGTGGTGTAGTACATGCCGCCTACGTAGCGGGCGTTGGCGAGGTATTGGCGATGGAGGTCGGCGTCGTAGCAGACGGGGTAGCCTTGGTACCACGTGCTGCTTGCCGATACGTCGAAGGGCGTGTAGAGGTTCACGTGCCCGTCGCGGAGGGTGTCGAGCATCTCCGCCATGAGGTCGAAAAGCAGGAAATGGGCGTCCTCGGCGTCGGGGTCGATGGCTTCTGCGCGGGTTATGTACGGTGCGCGGACGGCATCCCAGTCGATGCCTTTCTCCTCGACGAAGCAGTACTTCTCGTCGATAATCTGCCACAGCGCCGCCACGTTGCCCGCAGGGGTGTTCTCCTGTATGTCGAAGGGGCGGGTGCAGCCGAGGAAGAGGAAAAACAGACAGAGAAGCCCCCCTCCAACTCCCCCTACAAGGGGGAGTGTTTTATGATGTGTCCTATGTAGTGGAAAACCGTGTTTCACTGGTTGTAATGATATGTTATGATGCCTCCGAAGCGCTCATAATTCATAATTCTTAATTCATAATTCTAATGTTGGCTACGCCGTATCGGAAGCAGGTGCCGAGGACGAGGGCGACCTGCTCGCGGGAGAACGCCATCTGCCGTTTGCCATATTCGAGGTACTCGTGGCGTATGCCGAGACGCCATGTGGAGCGTCGGCAGACGATGTCGAGCGTGAGTTCGTGGGCGAGGTAGCGCCTGTTCCACATGCCTGCGCAGCGCAGGTTGCCCGGGACACCCTCCGTGAGTTCGTAGTACGACTGCCAGTAGTCGGGCATGAAGTCCATGCCGATGAGGTTCGCGCGGAGGATGTAGGAGAGGCGGTAGGCGGTGCGTGGCGCGGTGAAGGTGTAGCGTATGCCTGCGAGGGCTTGGAGTTCGACGGCGGCGTCCATGGAGTAGGGCTTGTTGACATTGCTCAGAATCATGCGCGGTGCCCATTCGGCAGCGAGGTAAGGACCCAGGAAGAGTTGCAGGCTGTGCTGCTCGCGGCGGGCGAAGCGGAAGTCCCATTGGTAGGCGGCGCCCCAGCCGGCTTCGATGTCGAGGGCGTAGATACGGTTGGTGTAGCGCGGGTTGGTGAGCCAGCCGAAGGTGAGGTCAGCCCTGCCCATGTGGAGCCACCGAGGCGCACGGCGGAAGGTCTGCCACCACTCGTTGCCGATACCCACCTCCATGCCATCGTAGAGCAGGGGGCTGAGGTATTGGTCTTGCTGCCACATGCCGCCGAAACGCAGCGTCAGCACGTCCTCGTGGGGATAGATATTCGTTGTGTCGGCGGCTTTCGCCATTGACACAACGGAGCATAGAACCAAGAGCAGGGAACCGAGACGGAGTTTGGAAGCAAGAGCAAGGAACAAGGAGCAAGGAGCAAAGACCAAATGGGTCTTGTGCTGTCGAAGGCAATAAGTCTTGGTTCTTGGTTCTTGGTTCATGGTTCTTACGTCTTATATCTTCTTCACCACTCGGGCGGGGTTGCCTACGGCGATACTGTTGTCGGGGATGTCGTGCACCACCACGGAGCCTGCTCCGATGGTGCAGTTGTTGCCAATGCTGACGCCCGGGAGGATGGTCACGGAGCCGCCTATCCAGCAGTTGTCGCCTATGCGGACGGGCTTCGCCCACTCCATGCGGGTGTTGCGCTCGGCGGGGTCGGTGCTGTGGCAGGCGGTGTAGATGGAGACATTTGGTCCGATGAAGGCGTCGTCGCCGATGGTTACGGGCGCTTCGTCCAGCACAGTGAAGTGGAAATTGGCGAAGAAACGCTTGCCGACACGGATGTGCTTGCCGTAGTCGCAGTAGAAAGGCTGGTTGATGAAGACGTGCTCATCGCAGTCGCCGAGGATTTGCTGCAACATCTCTCGCCGCGCGTCGAGGTCGGTGGGGCGGAGGTTGTTGTACTGTTGCAACAGGTCTTTGCACTCGTTCAACTCTTTGATAAGCACGGGGTCGCAGGCGTAGTAGATTTCGCCTGCCAGCATTTTCTCTTTCTCGGTTTTCATTGTGGTGTCTTCAAATCGGGGGACAAAGGTACGAAAAAACTTTGATATGTGCAAGAAAGCGGCTAAAAAAACGATGGATGGACCCACCCCGACCCTCCCTACGAAGGGAGGGAGTAGAGACCCGCGATAGACCCGCGATAATGTTACGATAAGGTCGCTGTCGGAGAGGGATGGGTAGGGTGTTGGGGTATGTTAATAAAGCATAAAGTGTTGCCGACATTTGTTGTGAAAAGAGGCTACGGAAGAAGGGTGCTTTTGTATGAAACGGTGATGGTGTGTTTTGGGGTATAAATACGTTCATAGTGGTGGCGAGATGTAGAAAAAAGTAGCAAAAATGAAGAAAAAGTGTTTTTTTTTTGCAAAATGTTACTTAAAAATTTGGTAGTATAAAAAATAAGTTGTACCTTTGCGCCACTTTTCGGCAAATAAGATGTGCTATTTCGCCCATGTGTTTGCGAAAAAAAGTATTAGTTATTAACCAAAATAGTTAAGGTATGAAGAGATTGTTACTTCTCTTTGCTGTGTGCGTATTAGGCACCGGCTTGGTTTGCGCAGAGCAAATCACAGGTACGGTCGTCAATGCCTCCGATGGTGAGCCCGTAGTGGGCGCATCGGTAATGGTGGTAGGTTCCGGCACGGGAACTATCACGGATGTTGACGGCGTGTTCGTATTAAATGTCTCCTCAGACAGCCAGTTGACCATATCGTTTGTCGGTATGGCGTCGCAGACCGTTCCCGCGAAGGACGGTATGGTGGTTCGTTTGGAGGAGAAGACCAGCGAGTTGGACGATGTGATGGTGGTTGCTTTCGGTACGACCACTCGTAAGTCGTTCACGGGTTCCGCTTCGGTGGTGAAGAGTGAAAACATCGAGAAGCGTCAGTCGAGCAACGTAACGAACACGCTTGCCGGTCAGGTGGCAGGTGTGCAGGGACTGAGCGCGAACGGTCAGCCCGGTGAGGTTACCAAGATTCGTATTCGTGGTATCGGTAGTATGAATGCCAGCAACGCGCCTCTGTACGTAGTGGACGGTATTCCTGCGGATGACAACATGATTGCCACGCTGTCGAACAACGATATCGCCTCGATTACGGTGTTGAAAGACGCGGCTTCGAATGCATTGTATGGTGCTCGTGGTGCTAACGGCGTGGTGCTGATTACCACGAAGCGCGGTAACACCAAGGACGCGCAGGTAACCGTAGAAGGCAAGTGGGGTAGCAACTCGCGTGCCATCCCGACCTACAGCGTGATGACCGACCCGGGTATGTACTACGAGAAGTACTGGGAATCTATGTACAACAGCCAAATCAGCAAGGGCGGCGCGTATGCAGCAGCCTATGCCAACCAGTACTTGCTGGACGCAAAGAACGGCGGTTTGGGCTATCAAGTATATACAATACCCGAAGGGCAAAACCTGATTGGTGCAAACGGCAAACTCAATCCGAATGCTACCCTCGGCTACAACGATGGCAGCAACTACTTCTTGCCGGATAACTGGTATAATGAGTTGTTCAAATCGAACAACCTGCGTCAGGAGTACAACCTGACCGTTTCGGGTTCGACCGAAAAACTTACCTACTTTGCTTCGGCTTCCTATCTGGATGACTCCGGTTTGATGGAGAACTCTGATTACAAGCGTTTTACCTCGCGTGTGTCGGTGGACTATCAGGCAAAGAAATGGTTGAAGTTTGGTACCAACATGAGTTATGCGCATGCTGACCAACGCTATCCGCAAGACCAAGATGCCGCCACTGCGGCAACCAGTTCGGGCAACTTGTTCTATGTCAGCAACAACATCGCCCCCATCTATCCGCTCTATCTGCGTGATGCGCAGGGGAACATCATGGTGGACAACAACGGCTACACGATGTATGACTACGGAGATGCTACCGTTGCTAACGCCGAGCGTGCTTTCATGAACCAAGCCAACCCCGCTTCGGCTATTGACCTCAACAAGGAACTCTACAAGAACGATATGTTCTCCGGCAAGTACTTTGTGGAGGTAGAGTTCTACAAGGGCTTGAAGGCTACTGCAAACATCGGTTTGAACTATTTCGGCAGCCGCTATCAGATGACTTTGAACCCCTACTATGGTCAGTTTGCCGCGATGGGCGGTCAGGCAGTAGTGGAGGCAGACCGTATCTTCACGCTGAACCAGCAATACCTCTTGACCTACAACAACACTTTCGCCGGTGAGCACCACCTTGACCTGTTGGTAGGTTATGAGAACTATCAATACACTTCTTCGTATGTGTATGGCGCGCAGACCAAACTGTTCAACCCCGATATTGCCGAGGTGAGCAACGCCATTCTGCAACCGACTACGGGTTCTGCGACCGACAAATATGCTACCCAAGGTATCTTGGCGCAGGCGAAGTATGACTTTGCAGGACGCTATTTCATCTCGGGTTCGTACCGTCACGATGCTTCATCCCGCTTTGCTGCCGGCAAGCGTTGGGGCGATTTCTGGTCGGTAGGTGCCGCATGGGACATCCAATCGGAGCCTTTCATGTCGGGTGCAAGCAAAGTGGACCTCTTGAAACTGAAAATCAGTTACGGTGCGCAGGGTAACGATAACCTGCTCTCGCCGGACGGCACTATCAACTGGTATCCCTACGCAGACCAATACACCCTTTCTGAGAACAATGGTAACTTTGCTACCGCAATGTCCTACAAGGGTAATGAAGACCTGACTTGGGAGACCTCTTACAACCTGAACGGCGGTTTGGACTTCGCTTTCTTCGATGAGCGTTTCGGCGGTACCATCGAGGGCTTCTGGCGCAAGACAGTGGATATGCTCTACTACAAACCCGTATCGCCCTCGCTCGGTTACTCGTATATCCCGATGAATATCGGTTCGGTATCGAACGCCGGTCTGGATGTGGAACTCCACGGAGATGTGGTGAAGACCCGCAACGTAACGTGGTCGCTCTATGCCAACTTGTCCTACTTCAAAAACAAAATCTTGGAGTTGGCACCTGAGTTGAACGGCAAGTGGATTGACGGCTCGTATATCTATCAGGAAGGCGGTTCGCTGTACCAACTCTATATCCGCGAATATGCCGGTGTGGACAAGACTACGGGTGCTGCGCTGTGGTACAAAGACGTGCTGGATGAGGAAGGCAACGTAACGGGCAGAACCACCACCACCCAGTGGACCAGCGCCACTCAATATGACCAAGGCGACATCCTGCCGAAGGTATATGGCGGCTTCGGCACCACGTTGGAGGTATTCGGCGTTGACTTGTCGGTGGCTTGCAACTACCAGTTGGGCGGGCGTATTATCGATGCTTCCTACCAACGCCTGATGCACTCGGGCTATGCAAGTGCCGGTCAGAACTGGCATACCGACATTCTGAACTCGTGGACACCGGAGAACACCGAGACCGATATCCCGCGCGTGAACACCAGCGACCAATACACCAACTCGCTGTCCGACCGTTGGCTCGTTTCCAGCAACTACCTCTGCTTGCAGAACATCACCGTCGGCTATACCCTGCCCAAGAAATGGACGGAAAGAATGAAGATGCAGAAACTGCGTGTATATTTCGTAGCAGACAATATAGCGCTGGCTTCCGCTCGCCAAGGTCTTGACCCGCGCCAAGGATTCGTTTCCTCGAACTCTTCGACCTACTCTCCTATCCGCTCGCTCTCGGGTGGTATCAGCATCACTTTCTAAGTAACCCCATAAATAGTTGAATAGTATGAAAAGAAAATATATTAGTTGCCTCATCGCCTGCTGTATGGCGTTTGCCGGCTGCGAAGATATGATGAATACGCAGCCCGAGGGTGCGAACAAGACCGATGCCCTCAAAGAGGATGCCTATACCAAGATTCCTGAGAATGCGGCGGCAGATATCAGCGCTATCTATGCCATTATGATTCAGGAGTTTGCAGGTCTGGGTGATTACGGTTATGGTCGCCATAATGACTTCGGATTGGCTTCCTGCCTGATGTTGATTGAGGCAGAAGGACAAGACTGGGTGGGTCCTAACATCGGTTACAACTGGTTTGGTTATTCGGATTTTGCGAACCACTCTACCACTTCGTATGGCGCTTTGCAAATGTGGAATACGTTCTACAAGATTATCTACGCTTGCAACACGGTCATCAGTTCTATTCCTGCTGACGCAGAGGATGCTACCTTGCTTTCCAATCGTGGTCAGGCGTTGGCGGTACGCGCTTATTGCTACACCACCTTGGCGCAGTTGTACCAATACACATGCAGCAACGCAGCCAACCTGCAGAAGCCTTGCGTGCCCATCGTGCGTGATGGTATGACGGCTGATGAACTGACCAACAACCCTCGTCAGACGGTAGAGGCGGTCTATAAATTCATCATGGAAGACCTTGACGAGGCGATTGTTGACCTTGATGGCTATTTCCGTTCGGACAAAGGTATGGTGGACCAAGCGGTGGCTTATGGCTTCCGTGCGCGTGTGAACTTGTTGCTCAACAACGGTCAGGCTGCGGCGGATGATGCTGCCAAGGCTATCGCATTGTCCGGCGCACAACCCTATACCCGCGCAGAGGTGTCGCAACCTACGTTCTGCTCGGCTACGGCTAACTCCGTTATTTGGGCGAATATCATTGTGGAGAGCAACGACATCGTGCAATCGGGTATCGTCAACTGGCCCAGCCACATGTCCTCTCTGTACACCGATGGTTACACGGGTGTAGGTGCTTACCGCAGTATCGCCAGTGCGCTCTACGACCAGATTCCCGCTACCGACGTGCGCCATGGATGGTGGCTCGACGAGAACCTCTCCTCGCCGCTGTTGGAGAACAACAACTACAGCGTATGGAAAGAAGTGGCAGAGAGCGACCCCTCCATGCAGTATGTGAATGTGAAGTTCGGTGTGCCGGGCGACAACATGCAAACGCTGACTGCTGCGGCTGACTGGATTCTGATGCGCTACGAGGAGATGCTCTTCGTGCAGGCAGAAGGCTTAGTTTTGGCAGGCAAAGAAGGTGAGGCGAAAGCGCTCTTGGAGAACTTTGTGCAGCAGAACCGCGACCCGAAATATACCTGCACAGGCGATGTGCGCGAGGCTATCTGGTTGCAGCGTCGTATTGAGTTGTGGGGTGAAGGTTTTGCTTTCTTCGACCTGCAACGCTTGGAGAAACCGACCGTCCGCACCAATAGCAGCAACTGGCCCGCAGCATGGGTAGTCGATGTACCGGCAAACCACTCGGCACGCCTCTGGGTAATCCCGCAGAAGGAAATAGAAGCCAACGACGGTATCAGCGAGCAGGATAATAACCCGTTTGTAAGTCCGCTGTAATGAAAATTATTCATAAATAAATTGTACTTAGATATGAAAACAATACGTTCTATAGCAACAATAATGGTTTGCGCACTCATGGTAGCTTGTGAGCAGAATTTACCTGAGCGCGAACCGGCTCCTGCAGAGGATAATGCCGTGCAAGCGTATATATTCAATAATACCACCGATGTGGTTATTAAGCCTGTCAGCGGCGACACAATGTCTATCACATACGGAGGAGGAACTTATTTATCTACCTCTCCCACATTCCCCGTTCTCTTCGGGCGCAATGTCGCAACCGACTCCTTGACTTTGCGTTTGATTGTGGCAGGCGATGTGGATATGTTTGATATGGAGCAGAGTCTGTTCTTTGCAGCCGGAGAAACCATAGACACATTATGGGTTACCCCGTTGTTTGGATACGGAGAGTCTGCTGAACTTGCGTTTGCTATTCCTGAGGGAATGCAAACCACTTATGCTCCCGCTTCTGCATCTATCACCGTGAGTGCTGACTATACATGGCTTCCCGCCGGAAGTGTAACATTCTCTTCTGAATGGGAAGGCACATCGGGCGTGGTACCTATTGAGCAAGCCAAAGAATTTACGGCAGAGGACGGCTCCATGCTTTTTCGTCTGAATAGCCCGTACTACATCATTGCGCCGAAATGGTGCACAGTGCCCGGGTTGCACCTCAAGTTCTACCTCAACGCAGATTATAGTGCAAAAGGACTTGCTATGGAGTTGAATGAGGTTGAGAACACCGGTTACAACTGGATTTTTTGGGCAGACCCCTTCATAGGTCCTTACGAACAATTTGTGAGTGAAAGTAACCAATATGCACTCGTTTGTTTATGGACAACAACAACGACACCAACGACCAGTGACCTATATGGCCCTGTTACAGAATCCTGGGTATGGACGGATGGTTACCCCGGAGAACTATCTAATCCCACGGAGGGGGACGGAGAATGGCAAGAAGTGGTATTCACATCAGCGCACATACAGGAAGAAGCAGGGGCAGTGCACGAGATTTTGGATGAGTTGGCATATACCACAGACGAATATGTATTCCCTGATTCGTATGTGGAGCATTCCATCTTTACTCTCACGTTCACGAATCCTTTGGGTGCCGCTATGCAACTCCAGTTGGTGGGCGACGAACTGGCAGGTGAATACACCTTTGGCAGCTTAGGTGAGCCTGTTTGGGATAATCCTATCTCTGCTGCCGGAGTAGCCCTCGTCGGATATGTGGAGGACGGAGTGGAGAACGGTTGTATTATAGATCTCACTTGGAATAAGTTCTTCTTGACCGGCGGTAGTGTGGTAGTTGAAGAGACAGAAACCGGTGGCTATACGGTTGCCGTGGATGCTGTTAGCGCGACAGGAGTAGCGGTGAGTGCTTCTTTTGAAGGATTGATCGCTCCGCTCCCTGATGAGAAAGCAGCACGAAAAATCGTGAAATGATATGAATTGTAAAACGGTAAATTTTTTACGACAATGAAACATACAACAATATCTGTTTTCGGTTGTGCTTTGGCAGTCGCATTAGCGGCTTGCCAAGCCACGCCGGAATATGACACCACGCTATCTGAAAACTTGCAGGACGAGCGTGAGAAACTAACGGTTGCTGATGCCTATTCTTTCGGAGATATCAATAAGTCAGGCTCGAGCAAAGCCATAGCGGTTACTTTCCTTTCTTCGGGAATGAGCATTGTATATGATGGTATTGCACTGAGCGGATATCAAGGCAATGGCTATGCTTTCGATATTATTTTCAACACTGTTTCTGAGACAACCTTGGATACAGGTATCTACGTGCTGGATTCGGTGCTGGAAAGTGGCACTTATTCATACGCCCCGGGAACCATACATCCCGCAAACTCCACTCTCTCTATCGTGCACGATGGAATATCGACAGCTTTGAGTCTCTCGGATGCAGAAATTAAAGTCGCCGCAAAAGGAGATGGTTATACCGTGGACTTTGCGGTTACTACCTCTACCGGTGTTGCTATTGAGGCACACTTTGTCGGAGAGATTGTATGCAACGACATCTATAGTTTTCGTGAACCGTCAGAAACCACAACACTAAATGACTCGTTGGTATCAGTGGTGTATGAAGCATCCCCCTACAACTATCAAGATTGGCTGACAGACTCGATGTATTCGTTCTATGCAGATTATTATGCAGCTTACGCCGAGTACGTTTACGAAAATGCCGTTCTGCCCTTGGAGCAAGCGTATGCCGAGGAGATCGAACTCTATTTGTCTGCTCAAGAACAATACGAAGATTCTGCAAGCATATATGAGTCATATGCAGACTCTTTGGAGATGGTTACCACCACGGCTGATAGTGTACGTATCCTTACCATTATGGCAGAATACGAGAATGCCTATATGGTGGCACAAATTTTCAACAAATATGCTTATTATGTAGGTATGTATGAGGATTTAACGTATTACGCCGCATATTACACTAAAGCTTACGAAACCAGCATACCGGATGATTTGCATACCTTTGAACTTGCTACTGAACAGGGCGATGTCATTTATTTGGAGGTAGCATTAGGAGCTTTATCGCCTGAGTACCATGCAGTGTTGCCGGATGGTAAGTATCTTGTAGAAGCCGGCGTCTATTATCCTCGCTCAACCAGTAAATACCGTGCTCAAAGCAGTCGCTTGTACGGCTCGTATATCCAGGCTGCGGACGGCAATTTGTACTACGTAGCCGGTGGTGAAATAGAAGTTTCCTTTGTAGGAAATACCGTGGCTTCTTTGCATTTCAAAGGCGAGACAGCCAACGGATCCGTCATCGATTATAGTTTCACGAGCAAATAAGCAGGAGACTTCCCGTAAAAGAAAGCGGCTACATTCCATGCGCCGATGCCGGTCTATGTAATGGAGTAATGGTATGATT